>CAZBGH010000041.1:0-1088 GCA_964491335.1 uncultured Methanosarcinales archaeon
AATGCTCAAAAAATTATTGAGGAATATCTTAGGCAAAGAGACCAAGGAACTCCTTCTTTTGAACCTGTTATAATTATTACAGATAATCGAGATTCAAATGCGATACATATTGGTAGATCTCAATACAAAAATAAGGAACTTTTCTTACCAATTTTTACTAATGTAATTCATGATTTTTACAGAAGAGCAAACTGCGACAAACTAGGAGATATAGATGTGAGAGCCAAGTTTGACGCAGTGCAGTCCGAAGTGCTTCATGATAGAGAGATTGATGCAGTTGCCCTAGCTGGGTATAATTGGAAGGTGACATCTGTAATTTATGATGGGTTTTTAACTATAAATGTTCACCCTGGTAACTTAAGATTAAAACTTTCAAATGGTGCTCCAATATTAAGCGGACTTGGATGGGAGCCAAGTGCAAAGGCAATTTACATTGGCCAAAATCGTGTTAATAGTAGTGTTCATCTTGTTGAAGAAGGAGTTGATAAAGGTGGTATATTAGCAGTTTCTGCACCTCGGCGTATCGCTGATAAAGTTCAGAAGATGTCTCTTGATGAAAGAGCAGAACTTTTTGGAGAAGCGCTTAGCTTAGTATCAGTAACATCAACACCAGGTGATTCTCAATCTGCACAGCAATTAACAAGAGCAATCTCTAGGTTTATTAGAAAGAATCCTGATATGCCTGATGAGGAGTTATGTGTAAAATTTCCAATTTATAATTATGCTAAAGCTTGCCAAGAAAGGCTTAAAGTTCATGGAGACTGGATAATTTATCCTAAGACCATTGATGCAATTGCCAGAGGAGAGTTTGCAAAAGACGAAAATGGGCAAATATATTATAAGGGGGTTCATAAACCTACAGGAATAAAGTTTGATTTAGAAGGGTCTGTTGCTGGATAAGGAGGAAATGAAATGGTGCAAGGATTAGAAGCTTTAACAAAAATGGGATATCCAGGTAGATTTATCATTGCTGGAAGAGACAGAAGTGGAGAAAACAATGTTGTAGCTTATGGAATTACTGGAAGAAGTCCACCTAGTAGGGCAAGAAAACTTATACATGATAAGAAAACAGATGTTATAAGAACAGA
>CAZBGH010000041.1:1188-11245 GCA_964491335.1 uncultured Methanosarcinales archaeon
AACAGATGTTATAAGAACAGAGGTCACAGATAAAAAATTGTTAGAACAAGGGAATCCAGCGCTGTTAATATACCCTGCAGTTGTTCCTATCAAAAATGGTTTTATAGTAGGTAATGGGGCTCAAACAAATTTATTATATACTGCTTTTGTAAACTCAGCTAATAACTTAAATTCTTATACAGCTGCTCGTCTAATTTTACAGTATGCTTATAAGCATCCACATTTTATTTATGACCCTCAATTTGGATGGATTGATCTAACTTCATACGAGCCAGATAATCCTCATTTTACTCCTAGAATTAGTGCTTGTGTTCTGCCACGCAATGTAGCGTTCTATATTGTTAGGCATGATAAGAATTGAGGGGCTATCAAAGGTCTATACATTCTAGAGCTTGAGCCTGGCAAAGGTAGTTTACTTCCAACATATGCAGGAGATAATATAGATCCTTTACCCTCTTTCAAAGGTGTAAAAGTTGATGTTACCCTAGAAGGAAGGACTGCAGAGGAAACAGCCAGAGTAGTATATGAATCATTAGCTCCACAAGATCCCATAAAAGATTTTAGAGTTAGCGTTGCAGCTATACATTATAATTGGAGGAATGGGCAGAAAGAAATGGCTATAATTAATCGGCAAGATTTGGAAGGAGGAAAATGAAATGGTAGAACCAACCTATTTAGAATTACAACAGCAAGTTCTGAAATTACAACAACAAGTTATAGATACGCAGTTGCAACTAAGAGAACAGAGACAGCTGATGATTTGTCCACTTGATTATAAGTATTATGATGAGAAATTAGCTCAGTATATCTCTGGTGCAGCAACTTGGAGAGCTTGTGCAGAGGTACAAGTGGCTCTTATGAGAGGTAGGCTTCATTTTGGGAAAGCCACTGCAGAGAATGTTGCTGAGATGGAAGCAGCATTCAAAATATTTAGTCCTGCAGATACACATGATTTAGAAGAGAAGGTTACTAGGCAAGATCAATTGGCTGTTCTAAGAGAATTTAGAAAATATGTTATCCAAGATACATATGACAAGATGCACCCAGGTACAACTTCTTATGATATACTGGATACTGCACGTAATTTGATGTTTAAAAGGGTTGCAGAAGAATTAATTAAGCCTAAAGCCTTGGAACTATTAAAAACACTTGTAAACCTTGCTGAAGAATATGAAAATAGGATTCAAGTAGGCAGGACACATAATCAGTGGACTTCGCCAGTTACTTTTGGGTATACTATTGCAGCTTACGCATCTAGACTTGACGATAGAATTGATAAACTAGTTGATGCAGCAGATAAATTAGAGGGGAAGATCTCAGGCATTGTAGCAACAAGCGCTT
Source organism: uncultured Methanosarcinales archaeon (assembly GCA_964491335.1). Taxonomy (GTDB): domain Archaea; phylum Nanobdellota; class Nanobdellia; order Woesearchaeales; family JACPIF01; genus JACPIF01. The sequence continues at coordinate 2,530 of CAZBGH010000041.1, forward strand.
CAGTTGCAACTGTTCTTGGAAGAGAAGTTGCTTTACCTTTTCAACAATATGTGTTAGAAGAAATATTAGGCCTTAAAGTTTGTAGAGATGCATCACAGGTTGTAAGCAAAGAAAAACTTACAGACTATGCACATGCTTATGTTTCAATGCAGGGTGTTCTTGCTGATATGGCAAATACAATGAGGCTTCTTCAATCATCTGAGATTTCGGAAATTAGCGGAAGAGAAACTAAAGCTAGACTAGGAGGTTCATCAGCAGATCCTTCAAAAAATAATCCAATCCAATTTGAGAATGTAGCAGGTGTTTGGGAAGAAGTTATGTCAGGTATGAATGTTATTTACCATCTGCAGGTGTCAGATCATTCTCGTGATTTAAGAGGCTCTGTTCAGGCAAGATTTCAACCACAACATATTATTGCAATTGTTTATGACTCTTTAAAAAGAATGGCAAAACAAATGAGTGATATAGTTGTAAATGAAGAAGCCATGGATAGGCATCTAGCTGCAGCTAACCGATATCCAGCAGAAGCACTAAATGCAGTACTAAAAGCTTATAATTTTCCAGATGCACATAAAACTGTACAAGAGTTCTCAAAGAGGGCAATGAGAGAAAACAGACCCCTTATTGAAATAGCTCTAGAAGATCCAGAAATTCATTTACTATGGGAAACAAGAATTACTGAAGAGCAAAGAGGCCATCTGGAAAATATCAGATTATATTCTGGCTTTGCTCAAGAGAATACAGTAGATATTGTTACGAGAATACGACAAAAGCATAAATCGGAGTGACAAAGGTTCATAACAGTAGCATTATTTTCCCATCACTCCCTCCATCCAAACACAATAAAACCAATCACACCAATAGTAATAGCAGCATCTGCAACATTAAAAGATGGCCAGAAACTTGGAGCTATAAAATCAATGACATAGCCTAGCCTTACTCTATCTATAAAATTAGATATACCTCCTCCTAGGATTAAGGCGAGAGAAATATGTGCGCTTGTCTTATTAGGAACTTTATAATAGAAATAAAGAATTAGGCCGATAATAAACAAGGATAGGTATATCATTAAGGAGTTAATCCCTTTAAATCCGTCTAAAAAACCAAAACCTGCACCTGTGTTTTTTACAATCGATAATGAGAGTATATTATTAATAATAGATACTGGTTCCCTTAGGGCATCTATTGCTATTTGCTTAGTGGCCTGGTCCAGAATGATTATAATAAGTGTAGTGCTAAAAAAGAGATAGAATTCATTGCTAATTCTTATTTTAGTTTTTCTTCCTTCCTTTAGTAGCTCTTTTCTTTTTTGCATTTTCAGCTACATTTCTGCCACTGGTCTGCTTATCATGGCTGTATTCTGCGATAGCCAACTATTTGCACTCGCGGAGCAAGGGTTTACCCGAGCGAGCACTATGTTAATTTTAATCATATCCTTTAGAGAACTTTGCATAATTCATAATTTTATTGAGTTTTGAGAGTTCTTACATATGAAAATAATTATTTTTCACCGAAAACCCTATTTTTGCAAAGTTCTCTTTAGTCTTATTCGAAATAGAAATTACCATCTAGGTCCCCTTTTCTGTTCAAACTCACCATAAGCTACTCTCTCTAGATTTGCAAGCCTTTGGTTAATGCTCTCCAAGCTTGCCCTTAAAGCATCAAGCTTAGCAGAAATAACTTCTATGTCTTTGCCAACAAACTCAGGCTGTTGCATTGAAGAGCCTGGAAAGGAGACATTTCTTGGCATATTATTCTGTTGAACAGGCTCAAATGTTGGATATTGATTTGGGTATCCATAAGATTGTCCTGTATTACTCATTCCCATTACCCCCTGGCCTTGGTTTGCACCAAAGCTTTGTAGATTCAGATCAGGAAAAGCGCCAGGCTCACCAGGCATTTGAGGAATATCTGGAAATTTACCAAACTCCTCTTTGTTGCCCCAGAACTTAAGTTTGCTCCAAATGCCCATTATTCACCTCTTTTTTACTAAATTTCTGCGCATGATCAATTATGCTGTTAGGGATAAATCTCAACACTTTGAATGTAATAGTTTCAGGGTAAACGATTATCATTTCTTTTTTATAGCTCTTTACCATATCTGTTCCTTTCTGTGTATACATATTAATTATATTTGCAAATATAAAAGCTTTTAGATTTTTATTAGCTGTTGAGTTCATTATCTCTAAAACTTCTTGGTAACTTAGATTCCTTCCGCTAAATTCAAAATTAAAGTCTTGGCTCTTAATTAGATATGATTTGTAGATGTATAACTTATGATAGCTACCAAGAACACTATTTAAATCATTTGAAGCTAACTTAGAGGAGATTGATGATAATTCTTCATCTTCTAGTATAATTGGCTTTTCACCATTACTCACTGTAAAGGCAGATAATACCCTATTCTCTTGGGAAAAGATAAACAATTTAGACGTTTCAGTATCCCTTTTCATTTCATTAATCTCATTGATTATAAGAAAGAAAATAATACCCATAAATACAACCATTATAATGCTTATCGCAAGGAATATCTTAAAGATCTTCTTAAAGAATGTGTACAAGAAATACATAGTTACTAAAGTGAGAAGTACAGTTATTATGAATGATAAGGGTATCATTTGAAAGCAGAGGTCATTTGTTTCTATAATTTAACTTACTTATAAATTGCAATCTTTTTCTTATTAACATCTTCTCTCTTATTTCCTCAATTTCCTGCTATAAATTGTTTTCCATGATTACACATTGATTTAATGGGGCATTTATGGCATAATGGCTTTTTTCTGCAGTAATTCTTTGCATGTTCAACAAATAAGGCATGATATTCATTAAATACCTTTGCATCCCTCTCTAGAGAATTATGGAACACATCTTGTAGTTCTTGGTATTTGACATGCTCTTCAACTAAACCAACCCTAGACATTATCCTTTTTGAGTAACTGTCAATAACAAAAATAGGCTTTTTAGCAGCATAAAGAATTATAGAGTCAGCAGTTTCTGGACCTATTCCTTTTATGGAGAGCAACTCATTTCTTAACGAACTTAAATCTTTGCGGAAAAAGACATTTATATTCCCTTTATACTTCTTTTTAAGATAGTTACAAAAATTCTTGAGTTTGATTGCTTTTTGATTATGGTAGCCTGAGGATCTAATAATATTGGCAAGTCTCTTATTACCTATCTTAAGTATTTTTTGAATGTCTAATAAATTATTTTGTTTGAGCTTTTGTAGGGCTAGCACTACATTAGGATGCCATTGTGTGTTCTGTGCAAGAATTGCCCCTATCACAATTTCAAGCTTATCTTCTGTATTTCTAGGGGCGCTTTTATGGTATTCGCATATTAACGTCTTATTATTTATTATGGGCCACCAGCCTTGAGGTCCGTACTCTTTAAGAAATATGTTATATATAGACAAAATCTTGTTCATAGAATAAAGAAAATAACCAGTACATAAAAAGGTTAGTGAATAGGATGTTACAACGTCCCTCACTTATACTATTATTTTTATTATCCTATTTTCCTTTGCAACTTTTGGCATCTTGTAAGCTTGCCCACCACATCATTTATTTTTTTTGAAATTATTTTACTTTGCAACATAAGTTTTGATTGATATCTAACTAATTACTACCTTTGTAGTATCTGCGATGCTACATTTACTAGTGTGATGCTTGTCGGTCCGCCACATATAGCTGGACTTCAATAATAGGCGGACATGGAGACACAAAGTCACTCGTATGCAAATTATTTTATTATATATATTTCTATGTCTTGGATTAAGAAATCAGAACAGCATTAACCATTCCATGCTGACCAGGTCTTGAAGTTACTTTTGCCCTCCCTTTATCTGTTTCTATAATTGTACCTTTTGTAATAATGTTCCTTCTTATGTAATGTCTGCTGGCAGGATTGTCAATCACTGATAAAATTTTAGCTTTCTCAAATTTTTTGGACTTTTGGTCAATCACATTTGCAAACTCGCCTATCATCAGCCTTACTTTTAAGTTTCCTCCCCTTCCTCTAATCACTCTAGACTTAACATTGCCAATATGAGTTAATGCAGGGGCTCTGCCTAATTCAGATTTTCTGAATTTTCTGTAATCTATATACCTAGCCCCAGTTGTTGTCCTCTTTGGCCTTCCTTGCTTGACTGCCATTTTTCTTTGAAAATAGTGAGTATATATATATAGGTTATGGTTTTGACGGCACCGTTCAAAATCTCGCTTCACTCGATTTTGCCATCGGCTCGCATTTTGCTGTCTATAATTTAATTGACATTCCCCGTAAGGGACTTCCCCCTTGTCAATGCAAAGTGTTAATAGAATAATGCTCGCAATTGATGGCAAAACTAACATTTTCTACAGAGCCGAAAGTTAACGATAGCTTTATATATCTGCCTAAGTTTTGCTACCTAATTTTTGAGGTGTACTATGGATCCAGAAAGGCCTTTAGATGCTCTGAATAAAGCAAGAGATAAGCGAATTCTTGTAGAGTTAAAAAATAATAGGCAATACATTGGAAAATTAAAGTCTTTTGATATGCACATTAATCTAGTTCTAGAGGATGCAGAGGAGCACGAAACTAAAATTAAAAAGGTAACTAGAAAAATAGATGAGCACACAACTGAAGAATCTACTATTGCAGAAAATCAGTTGCGGAGGAAGCTAGGCGTAGTATTTATAAGAGGAGATACAATAACAGTTATTTCACCTACATAATTTTATGGGAGATTTCACTTACATGAAATGATTTACATAACCTATATAAAATATTAATGCGAATAAATAAGCAAATAGTGGAGATACATTATGGGTAAAGGAACTCCTTCTATGGGTAAAAAGTCTGGAAAGAAGAGCCACATAGTTTGCAGAAGATGTGGCAATCATTCTTACCATGTATCCAGAAAAATATGCTCAAGCTGTGGCTATGGGAGATCTAAAAGATTAAGGAGCTATAATTGGCAAAAGAAATAATTCTAGGTGACAACTGAAGATTTTGGTAACCAAATTATATCTGAATAATAGGCATTAGGCACCGTTCAAAATCTCGCAAAACTCGGGTTAGCATCGGCTCGCATTTACATGTTTAAGTGGAATTGACATTCCCCGTAAGGGACTTCCCCCTTGTCAATGCAAGGTGTTAATAGAATAATGCTCGCAATTGATGGCAAAACTAACATTTTCTACAGAGCCTAGACATTAGCAAATTATATATACTATAAGATTAGATTTCTAAAATTAATTTCTTTGCGGGGATGCCGGAGCGGTCAATTGGAATCTTTGATTCAACATAGTATTTGATTTCAGACCAGACGGGACAGGTTTAGGCCCTGTTGGCTTAGTGCCTGCGAGGGTTCGAATCCTTCTCCCCGCATATAATTCCCTACTCATATAATTTTAATTCTATATTTTATATAAAATCTGTATTAGAAATCAACACTATCCTTAAGTGATAATAAGCTTCAAATCTGGTTTAAATTGACTTATAAGACTTAATAGTCTTTTTAACAAATTGTAGAATCTAGATTTTGTGCGAAAACTATTTAAATAAGTTATCTTACCATCACTTTCTCTACTAATTAAAGATGAGTCATTAAGAAGGTGGTAGAGCATATAAAAATAGATAATATATATTAAAAAATACATTTTTAAGAATATAAAATACCGCAAAGTTTAAATAGAACAGCTAGAATTTAATATGGATAAGAGATATAGATTAGGGATATAGTTGAGTGCAATGCTAATATAAGACTGTAAGACTATATCAATTATTTAAAATAACATAGAATATAATAACCAAAAAAAAAACACGGAGGTGTTTGTATAATGAGAGTGAAAAAAGCTATTAAGAAGTTAGTTGCCTTAGGTGCAGGAGCATCAATGGTTGGAGCTACTATATTAAGTGCAATGGCTGCTACTTATGATTTAAGTATGTATCCGGCACCATTTGTCAAGGATGGAGCTTTTAATGCTATGATTGTTGTGGGAGAGGCTGCTGCCACAAATGATGTTCTAGGCGCAATTGATATTGCAACAAATTTACAGTATGCAGCAAAGGTTGTTAAAGATGTAGATGTAGGATCTAGTAGTGGGTCCCAGCTAGGAGGAAACAGTTATCTGGTGCAAAAATCAACCCAGCATCTGGAATTTAATGAAAATATTACTTCTGTGCAGTCAGGGATTACTAAATCTGATTTAAAGACATTGGTAGATGGGAAGATTAGTAATGAGTTTGGTGACCATACATATACAACTACACTTTATGTACCAACTGTTGGAAGAATGTTGTTTACTACAGATCCGGATGATAGTAAATCTGCGGCAAAGGTTTTCTTTGTTATACCTAATGGAGAAACAGTATATAGATACAATATCCAGTTCTCACCAGCTTTGAAATCAGATCACAGTACAGATGGAAGCAAGCTGGAAGATATAGAGAACAAGAAGATAAAGATTGGAGAAAAAGAGTTTACAATTCTCCAGGCACAGCATACAGCAAAAGGTAATTTAACATTAAAACTTATGGGCGGAGCTGTTACAGATATCTTGGATGAAGGTGCCTCAAAGACATATACAATAGGCGGTAAAGACTATGATGTAACTTTAGATTTCGTAGGTTCTTCAACTGCAAAGTTTACTGTTAATGATGAGACAAGTACATCAATGCAGGAAGCAGACACTTATAGATTGAAGGATGGTATAGAAATAGGTGTTGTTGATATCTTGGCTCAACAATTTGCAGGTGGAGTAAGAAAAGTAGAATTCTCACTTGGTGCAGATAAGATTCAGGTAACTGATTCAGATACTGATGCAGAGAATGGTGGAGCAACTGTTCAGGTAGGTTCAGTGTCATTAGGCCAAGTTGTAGGAGACATAGAGATTGGAAGCGATGCAGGAGTCACACATGGAAATGATGTAACAATTGCAAGTCTAAGATTTAATTATACTGCCGGTGACCAGCTATATGCAGCTGAAGGGCAGAGCATATCAGAATTGGCAGATAAGAAGGAAAATCAGAAAGGTAACTTCCTTGCAAATGCATTTGATTTTAAGTTTGCAGGTTTGCAACTGCCAAGAACTGAAAAGGTTAGATTGCATCATAGCAGTTCTACTAACTATAAGCTTGAATGGACAAATAGAGCAGGAGTTAAGTATGACCAAGAAATATTTGCTAGGAATGCATCTGCTTCTACCAGGTTGGGAAGATTCTCTGGTTCAACGATGTATGACTTAGAATTTAATGAGAGTGAAACCATTCAGGACGAAGAGTATTTCGTTGTATTCAGAAATGAGTATAGTAGAATACTGCAGTTCAAGGATGTCAATCCATCAGATAATATAATTAAAATCAGGGATACTGGTGATGGTACTGTATACGATGTTACCTACTCAACTGAACTGTTTGGAACATTAAGTTTGGATGGAAATTCATATCGTATCAATGTAACAGCAGATACAAATGCTGGTGAGTTGTATGTTGATATGAATGGTGATGGTGATACTACAGATGTTAATTTGGAGCCAGAGCTGTGGACAGAATATGGTTTGAGAATGACACTTCAAACATTTAATCTGACAAATCCAAATCAGTTAAACTTTACAACTGAGGAGCTTGAAGAGACAAGTAGGACACCATCAAGAGAGCAGTGGATTGTTAATGTGACAGAAAATGCAGATGGGGATATAGACCTTGTAAATGCTCTACAAGGCATAGCAAGTGGCAGGTATGTGTTTGGAAGTAGCATGTTAGTAGCAGAATCAGGTTCTAACAAATACCAAAGCTATAGTGGTTATGGAGTTTGGATGGAGATGGATAGAAAGGGTTCTGGAACAAATACTCAGAATGAGTTTACACTTGTTTATCCAGACACTGAAGTGTTTGGTTCATTCTATGCAACTACAACTCCAACAGCAGAGCTGACTAAAACAGCAGCAGGTAAGGTACAGACAACAACTGTGACTAAGATTGATGTTGGTGCAGCAGTATTGGATACTGATCCAGCAGTTGAGGGGCAGGAAACCGAGAAGAACTTAATAGTAGTTGGTGGACCTGCAGCAAACCAAGCAGCAGCAGTATTGCTTGGCAAACCATTCCCAAGCTATGGTGCAGATTCTGGAATACCAGAGAATGCAGCTATAGTAAAGTTAATAGAACAAACTGATGGACATGTGGCTTTGATAGTAGCTGGATGGAATGCAGAAGATACTCAAAGAGCTTCAAGAGTAGTAGCTCAGTATGAGAAATTCTTGAAGGACCAGATGGGTAAGATGGAAGTTCAGGTTACAGGTACTAGTTTAAGTGATCTCAAAGTTAGTGCTCCAGTAGCTAAATAAGAAGGATAAAATTCCTTTCTTTTTTTATTTTTGTTATATTTTATATTAATTATATTAAGTGTTTTTGTATTTCTTATGTTTTGTAATTATAATAATTTGAGTTTGTACTTTTTTGGCAACTTGGTATGCTTGTCGGTCCGCTATATGAGATATTTTTATGTTACTATACTTTGGAATAAGGCGTGCATTTTGAATATATTTAGGAAGCTATTGCTTCCTAGATGTCTCGGAACATAGTTCCTCAACATGTCCCGCTAAAAAATGAGTTATTTACATTATCATAGTTTGCAACGGTGCTGATTTTGTCTACCATGTCCGCGACATCTAGCTTGACATAGGAAATCTTTAGATTTCCTAGCTTCGAAATCCAAGGGTTTTCGAAACAT
>CAZBGH010000042.1:0-11043 GCA_964491335.1 uncultured Methanosarcinales archaeon
CCAGCTAGATGCGAGCCGATGCTAACCCGAGCTTTGCGAGATTTTGAACGGTGCCTATAAACTATTATATCTACAATGCTCATGTGGGCCTACCTATATATTTCCATATACTAATATCATTCTCAGAATAAATATTTCTGAAAGTCTGGTTGTTGCTTAAAAGATATAATAGCCCATCATTAGGTTTACTCCATACTAGCCCTTCTTTCATATCTTTATCAATCCAGATATATGTCACATTATATAGGTCTAACAATTTCTTTGTATCTCTAAGATTTCTATTAAGGAATATTTTATTAGTGTCTTCAAGTTTTTGTAATGCATTTGGTATATAGCTAAAATCCTTATCTAATATTACTTTTCTTTCAGCTAGAAATTCAATCCAATATCCTTTTGCAAAATGAGATAAGACTACCTCATTTCTCTTAGAGTTTACACTCAACCAAACTAAACTATCTACTACATCCCTACTGGGGTTCGTAGTTGCCAGCCTGCTAATATAAGAAGTAGTTGAAAATAATAGACCACTAAATATTGCCAAGATTGTTAATTCTTTTATTAAATAAAGAGTCCATTTTCTTTTAATAAGATGATGAACCCCTATTCCAGCAAATGTAGAAATAAAGAAATTAAGATAAATATTAGGCAAATCATTAAATATTGTGAGAATGAATAAAATAAATATAGTTAAATATATTGGATAAAGTTTCCTCTTATAATTCCAAGTAAAGGCCACTCCAAGTCCAAAAAGAATTATGGAAAAAATGGAAAATCCTAGATTAGCTCCCAGATCTGATAGAAATCTTTGGAAAAAATTCTGCTGTAGTAGGCTAAAGTTATTTGGCAAGCCATATTCCCAATAAAGGATTGAAGAATATATTAGAATAAAAAAGATAAGAATAGATGCCAGAAGAAGGTAGAGTTTAAGCATCTTCTTTTTATAAATTGAATATGAAAGTAATACTGCCAAGGTGATAAAAGGGGTGATAAAACTGAAAAGGGTTGCTGCTGTCAAGAAAAATACTGCCATAGTAAAATAAAAAATATCCTCCTTAATAAAGAAGTATATTCCCGTCATTGTAAAAAGTATGGCAAGTGCCCCTGGATTGGAATAATTGAATACTCCCAAGAATGGCGGGGATAGTATCAAGATAAGTAAAATATAAAAATTTCTTGCATCATCTATTTTAATAGCCACCAAAATAAAATAAAGTATTATTAGAGAGATAACGCCACTTAAGAAGGGTATTAACTGAGAAGAAAACTCTACACCTAAAAAATATCCTATTCTTGACAAGAGGATATGATATGGATTTATAATGTAAGGGCGTCCACCTAGTATAAGCTCATCTTTTTCAGGGATACCTCTTTCTATAATCTGTCTCGTGATTCTTGCATGATAGTAAGATTCTTCTCCTACAAGCAAAGAATTAAAATAGAAAAATCTTATAAAGGGAATTAGTATAAGGACACTAGTCCCTATGAGTACTGTAAAAAGAAATAAATTTTTTCTTGTAAAGTAAGTCTTCATTTTAGGTCTCCAATTTGCATAACACCCTATAAATTTGAATTTCGTCTTTATTATAAACTTCTTTAAAGCAGTTTTGGTCTTCAACAAAATCTAAATGTTGCTTTTTATAGAGCCCCTTTGATTTTTGTGAGAATAAAATATAACCAATATTATATTTATCAATAATTCTAATTGCTTCTGTCTCTAAAGGTGTACGATAAAATAAATTAACGTCTTGAAATCTTTGGTCAATATTTTTAATTAAAAGAAAGTTAGTATCAATAACGTTGCCTCTTTGAGCTATTGCATTAATTACATGCCCCTCATAAAGGTTTCCTATTACAACTGTTCCTTTGTCTGTATTATTTGAAACCCATTTTAGAGCTTCAATCTCTTCATTAGTTACTGATTCCTGTAATGATCTATTAGCTGAATAGAAGGAAGGTATTATTGAGAAAATAAAAAATACAAGTATAAAAAATAAAACAAAGAAGTCTTGTTTATTTGAAAACCTTGTTTTTGACAGATACTGCAAGAACTCATTGTAATAAACTGAAAAAAGTATGACAAGTATTGGACTTATGAAAAGCATCCCAACCAGAATACTGATTAACTTTAGCCAAAGTAAAAAGGAAATGGCAATAGCAAAGGAAATTATAAGATATATTTGCCTATTCTTTTCTTTAAATAAGTATTTATAGATTGTGTATAACCCAAATATTAAAGGGATAAGACCTATTGAGTAAACAGACTCAACTATATTTATTTCCTTAAAATAATTATCTAATATCTCTATAGGTATATTCTGCCATATGACGAAGATTCCATGAGTTAGGAAAGGCTTTTTAAATGTAATAAAAATAGACCATATAATAAGGAATGTAGAAAATAAGATAATCTCTATTTCTTCTTTTATTTGAGTTAGCCTCTCAAACCTTATTATTAGCAAATAAACTAGTAACGAAAGTATCAGTATCATTACCGAAGGATGAATTATTCTCAAAAGAAGGATTAAAGTAATTATAACTATAACATATTTACTACTTTCTTGTACCCTGAGCATACAATATATAAAAAGTAAAATTATAGGTATTACTAAAGAATAAACTGAGATATCATTTATAGTTTTAAGGTAAAATATTGGAATAAAACTTGATATATATGCTGCAAATAAAGAGGTGTTTTTATTTTTAGTTAAATGAAGAGAGATATAATATACGATTATAACTATAGAAGTTACCAATAAATTCGGGATTATTTTATAAGCCACTACTTCAGGTGATAAAATTCTAAAGAACGCCAAAATGTAAAAGTAGAGAAACCCTTGGAATAAGGTTCTGCCACCATAACTTAAATCGTCTTTAATTAATGGTAAGCCTTTTTCGAGAATGTGATTGACCTGCCTTATAGTATAATAAGCGTCTGGTAGGTAATTCTCTGACTGAAAGGAGAAGTAAAGCCTTATGCTTAAGGTAAGTATAAATAGAAAGCCCAGCATCACATACTCGGTCTTTATTCTCATATTATATGGATTGTTTCCACTAGATTTATTAATTTTGTCTAAATGATTACTTAATATGAATCTAAAAACCCTTGATCAAGAACTTCAGAAGATATTTTCTACACCTGGGATAATATTGATTTATGGCCCTGCTGGCTCTGGAAAGAGCCTACTTTGCTTATTGTCTATCAAGCTCAAAAAAGATCCAATAGGAAAAATAATATATGTAGATGTGCAATCTAGTAATTTCCAATATTCAAGATTTAAACAAATATGTAGCCCATATCTAATAAAAGATATAAAAGATAATATCTTTTTTATACATCCAAAGAACTTTGATGATCAATCAAGAATTATCAGCCATATTTCTGAATTACAGGAAAAGATTGCTATAATTATTATTGATAATATAACCTATCTTTACAGACTAGAAAAAGGAGGATATGGAAAATCTTATAAAATAAGTAAGAAATTAATTGAGCAGGTTGAGCTGATATCTGCCATATCAAAGAACTTGAATATACCTATAATAGTCTCGAGTCATGTATATTCAACATTTAAAGAAAACCAACTTAGAGATTTTATGGTAGTTGGAGGAAAAATACTGGAGAGTAAATCTACCTATAAAATACTCCTTTCTAACTCAGGTAATAAAAAGAGGGCTATTATAATTAATAGCAAAGATAACAGCAAAGCTGAGTATTTCTTTCAAATTACACAGTCGGGGATTGAGGATGTGCAATAAATACTAGATTTAACCCATTGTCAAAAACAACCAGCCACAGATGGATTGCATGATAATAAAGTTAGTAATATAGTCAAGGTGATGTTTTTCAGTTTTGTATTAACACAAAAAATTTTTAATGGAGTGGGTAGAAATAGTGGTGGAAGCAGCTGACCTACAAACAATTCGAATGGATACTTTATAAATCCTAGGACTGAGCAAAAGTGCCATTATTGTCTGGAGAAGGATATAATAAAGAAAAAGATGAAATAGTCAAATAAAGAAGAAAAACTAAATTATGTTAGGTAAAAATTATGGAGAAAAAGTATACTATAATAAAGTGGGAAAAAAATTCAAGTAAATTTTTTGATACAGAGAAAGATGTTGTTATAGTTGAGATTCGTAATAAAAATAGAAACAAAATATTTGACCAGAATGACATAGACAAATTTATGAGGGGTATTGGAATTGATCATGGTATCTATGACAATCCCTATTCAGGAGTTGATGGTATAGGTTTCAGTAGTAATAAAAATTATGACTTAACTTTTTTCTATATAGATAAAGATAATTCCATCAGAATGTCAATTGTTTCAAAGAATAAAGAAGCCAGAATAGTGTTAGATAAGGCAATAGGGAGTTTTGGAAATCAAAATTAAATTGTTTAGATATAGCTTCCTCAGGAGACAACATGGGATGCAGCAAGCCACTGAGATAACAAGCAAAATAGGGGTGTATAAAATCAATCATAAGAGATTTATTTGGTTTACAAGTGTTCTAAGTTCATTAGACTATCTATTATGTCTTGTACTTTATTGTTGAAGGCTTCTAGTTAAACCTTACGAACAAAAGTGGCTATACCTCATGCCCGTTTTTGTAATTTAAACGATATAGAAGAGGGATATTTCTTATACCCTTTTTTGAGGTATAGCATGTCCTTTATTTGATCAATACAAAGCAGTGTTAATGCTAATAATAGAGATGCCTGAAATATTAAGACAATTATTATAATTTGTAACAAGGTTTGGTGGAAAAAATTAATCATTAGTATCTCAATAAATAATGCTGGTATTAATACATACAATATATTCCATTTTTTAAGGGCTAGATTATAAACTACGATAATATTTGTTAAAGCCAATAGACTCATTGCCAGAGAGTAAATTCCTATGTAAGAAGAGATATCATACTGATTTCCAACAGCTAACCTTACTATAAATTCTGAAAAAATAAAAAAAGATAAAACTATAGCAGCACATCCAATAAGTGTCCAGAATAATCCAAATCTCAGATACTCTGAGGTATCTTCCCCATTACTATGTAATTCTGAAACTTTTGGAAAAATGATAGTATTTAATGCTCCAGAAATAAAAAATACTATGCTTCCCACAAGTGACGTAGCTGCATAAAAGCCGCTTTGCTTGCTGTCAAAGAAGTATTTAACCATCATTACGTCTATGTTCAGCAAAACTCCTATACATGAAGAGGTAAGCACTGCGAGTAGTATGTATTCCATAAGTCCTATTTTCCTCAAAGGTGTCTTTTTAATCATAATTATATTTTTAACAGACCAGAGGCAGAATGGTACAGTAAGAACTATACCAGTGAACATCGCTAATATAGCTCCATTAACACCAAATCCAAATAAATATACAAGTATTATACCTAAAATCAGTGTCACCAATGCATCAAATATTCTATTCAACCCTAGATTTGTATATTTTTGAAGGCCGTTTATTACGCTCAGTAAAGAAGTGATAAAAAGAAAGCTCCACATAAATAATCCTAATAGTATTATAGGAGATATAGATTTAAGGTGAAATACCATGATTATTTTATTTGAGAATATTGTTAGCAACCCAAAAACCAAGAAACCGATAATAAATAGATACTTCATAGATATATTTAGCAAAGTACTAATTTTATCATATTGGCTTTTTGCTTTAAAATGGGTAATAAACTTAATTATCACTATGCTTATAACACTAGCTGTGACTGAGACTATTTGGAACATTGCAAGAAGAACACCAAAAACTGAGTACTCTTCTGGCCCTAATTTCCTACTCATAACAAAGTAGAACCCAATTGTAAAAAGATTAGCAATACTAGAAAGAGTAAATACAGTCAAAAGATGCCTTAATGCTCCTTTGTTCTTGTTTAGGTTATTTACTATATAGCTTCTTATTCCTTCAATAGATTTAATCATTCAGCAATTTTTACTGAATCTAGAATTTAAATGTTTTGAAAAATAACCTTGATAACCTTGTCAACAATGAGGTATTCTTAGTAACTTTATATTTAATAAGATACTCACTCCTCTGAAAAATCTTCCAACTTTAGACTAATTTCCTCATTTTGCTTTATCAATCCTCTTTTTTTCATATACTCGTTTGCTAATACCCAGAATAATACTCCCAAACTTTTCTTACCTTTATTATTACAAGGTACTACTAAATCTATGTTATTTGATTGATTATTAGTATGGCATAAGGCTATTACAGGAATACCTACCTTTAGACCATCACCTACCGCATTTCTATCTGGCCATGCGTCAGTTACCATTATTATTTTAGGCTCAAAGTAAGTATCTAGCCTTGGATTAGTAAGTATGCCAGGAGGATATCTTCCTGCAAATACTATTGCGCCAGTTACTTTACCAAAAGCTTTAACAGCTTTCCATCCATTTTCTCTTCTGCTTATAATTAATATGTCTTCTGGTTTATAATTTGCAAGTAAATTTGCTGCTTGTTTTATACGTTCATCAATTTTTTGTAGATTAAGAACAGACAAGCCATCTGGCCTAGTCCTATAAATAAATTGCTCCATATGCCTAGTCTTAAATTTAGTCCCTATGTATATCCCTGATTTCAAGTATATGTCTTGTGGCACTAAAAGTGAATCTCCTTCTACCATTTTAAATCACCTAAATAAATTCTAACATCCCTAAACCACTACAATTTTTATTGCCTCATGTAGTTTGTGTAAGCACATTAGCCTGCGCTTACTATTGGCTTTATAATGAGAAATTATAAAGAATTTATAAAACTTCCGAATTTAATAACTTTGTCAAAAACCGTCAATCAGATACTGGTGGCTGCTGTAAGCATCACGTAGTTTTTACATGATGTGGTTCATAGAATAGTGGAATTCCGTTGTTTAAATGGTATGAAAGGTTAGAGTGGATATGTTTCTATATCTTCATACATGGCACCCTGCTTTGTAAGAGTACTTTTAACCAACCTAAAATCTTCTACATTTGTCTCGAAATTCTTAATTTGAAGTTTATCTGCCTCTTTTAGAAATGCCTCAGCATTCCCAATAGATTTAACTCTTGCTAAAGTAATATGCGGTTTAAATTTCTTTTCTTTTGGAAAATAGTTCATTAGAGACATATCAATAAGTGACTGAAGCTTAATAACTTCTAATTCTGGGGTAATGCCCATCCAGATTACACTAATTACTTTCCTACTAGGAAAAACCCCATGCATGCCTAATCTGAAACTAAATCTTTTAAATTTTACATGGAAAAGTGACTCTCTCACTATTTTTAGTAAGTTGTCATCAATATTTCCTAAAAATTTTAGTGTCAAATGACAATTCTTCGCGATAGAAATCCTCTGAGTTTCTTTTAGTAGTTTATTTTGCAAATCATAAAGATACAATTTTACATTATCTGCTAGATTTATAGCTATAAAGGCCCTCATAGATTTTTAAATCAGAATACTAATTACTTTATTACTTTTCTTCTTCGCCAAAATCTTCTGAATCTGCATAAATTTCTGGCTCTGGCTCAGATTCTTGACCTTCTTCTTGATTGTACTGATTTTCAGATATTTGTTCGTAATCAGCTTTATCCTTTTCAGCTTTCTCGCTTTTGCCAATAACCTCAGCAAAACCTACTTTACTAAGAACTTTTTTGACTTTGATTCTTACTTCATCACCTTGGTTAGTATTAGGAACAAATAAGACAAAGCCATCCTTCTTAGCTATGCCATCTCCTTTTTCACCCACTGCCTCAATCTTCACATTCAACTCGTCTCCTACATTAACAGGAGCTAATCTTCCTGACCTAAATTCCCTATCGTCTCTCCTCATACTTTATTTCACCTTTGTAATTTGCGCTTTATAGCGCCTTATTTTTACCTACTAAAACTTTTATATCTTTATAAATATATGCTTTTCTATGTGCCTAATCGCCTTCCAAAGATGCTACTGTCTGCAAAATAGAAAAAGGTTGTAACACTGCCACCAAATACTATCAGATAATAACATTAGTGGCAGGTGTTAAAAACATGAAATGAAACTAGATATCCCTCAGACCTTCTGTCTCCAAGTAAAATGTTGCTTCTCCTTCAGGCATGTTAGGGCTGTCTACAAGCTTGGCGACTCTACTACCTTTCTTACCCTTTCTTAGATATATCCTAAAAGTAGATGTATGAGCTACAATATGCCCACCTATTGCTTGAGTTGGGTCACCAAAAAATACATCAGGCCTAGCCATAACTTGATTAGCTACGTATACACATAGGTTATATGTATCTGCTAACTTCAGTAATGTATGCATGTGCTTATTAATCCTTTGCTGCCTATCTGCAAGGGTACCTCTTCCTATAAATTCTGCTCTAAAATGGGCTGTCAATGAATCTACTACTACTAGCTTAACCTTCAAACCCTGTTTTTTGATAAGGTCTTCAATCTTCTCTCCTAGAAGCGTCTGATGATCTGAGTTAAAGGCTCTAGCAACTTTGATATTATTTAGGACTTTCTCAGAATCCATACCCTGCGCTGTTGCTATGTGCTGTATCCTCTCAGGTCTAAATGTGTTCTCAGTATCTATGAACACTGCAACTGCCTCAGGATCATTTTTCTGGCAATTGACCGCAAGCGAGTGAGCAATCTGCGTTTTCCCGCTTCCAAATTCTCCAAAAGCCTCTACTATGCATCCTGTTTCAAATCCTCCTCCAAGAAGAATATCCAAGGCTTTACTCCCCGAGGAGATTTTTTCTACTCTAGATCTTCTTTCAAGAAGCTCTACTCCAGATTTAAAACCCATATCAAGCGCATTTCTTGCTGCTTGAATCATTTTTCTAGCAACAATTTCACTAACACCTGCTACATCCCCTAACTCTAATGGTGAGGCTACTGCTATGCTCATCAGACTGGAAAACCCAACCTCTTCTAGTTTTGACGCTGTAGCAGGACCTACCCCAGGAAGGTCAGCAATGCTCAATTCTTTTTTAATATGTATAATTTTTTCAACATTATTTTTTTGTTTTTCCTTTGTTTCCAAAATAACCACTTTTTGCATCATAATCACCTCTAATTTATATAACTTCCTCTACAACTTCTTCTGAGTTATACGCTCCAGAAGAATTATTAATTTCCCTCATCACAAGATACTCGTAAGCCTTTTGAAGTACTAAAGAAGCCCTTGGCAAATCATTTATTCTTAATGTGCTAGAATTCTGCCATTTTCCGTCTTTGGCCTTATATCTTCTCTGGAAAGAAACTGTCCTAAAATTCACAATTCCGTCTTTACCTGCTGCCTGATTTAACCAGACAGTTGCACTTATAGGACCACTGACAAACTTTCTTACAGGATTATTCTTCGAATCTTCAACAAACTTATATTGCTCTAATTTTTGCATTTTTACCAACCTCCATTCCTTTTCGGTTCTTATTTCAACATCCCCTTGATTATGGGCTATTAAGCCCCAGGGACGGGTTTGGTAATCTATTCAAATATATTATATACTAAGTTTATATATCTCACCTAAGAATGTCTTGTGACCAGTGAATCTAATAATGAAAGATTAGACTTTATAAATCAAGAAAATATTGTTTATAGACTGTCCAGTGTCTACTCTATGATTTCCTCTGGAACCTCATTTAAGATATTTTGGTTATCTTTTTTATTTATGTATGTAGAATTATTATCCTTACTTAAAGTAGGAGATTCTTTAGATGGGATTTCCCTAAGCTCTTTTTCTGGGTTTATATCAAGATCAACGCTGTTGGCAATAAATTCAAGTCTGTCAAACATTTGGTTTTTTACACATTTACCTTTGATTTTCACTGTACTACCTAAGAGACTAGATTTCATTTCTTCGAATATCTCTGGAGAAGATTTAATTTTAAGAATCTCTTCATTATTTCTTCTAATTAGATTCTCCACTTGTTTTCTAAAAAACACTCCCCTTATGTTATCAGTTCCGTCGTCTAATGTTAAATTTAATAAATATGAATGATCAGGTTGAATTATCCCGTGATCTGTACATTTAAAATCCTCATTGGCTCTTACTCTTTTGCCACATTTGTCGCATATCTCAAAAAATTTTAAATCAAAAATTTGAACAATTGTAGCAAATAACTCCACATCAAAATCATTAGCATTGATATCTTTAATATATTTTTTAATCGATAATTTACTATCAACTGAACCATAATTCCCAGAAGAGCTTATGTTTATAACAACATTTTCTACATTGGTAATAATAGTTCCATTATCATTTAAATGAACCTCTTTTCTACCATTATTTTCTTTAACATACCCACCTTTTATCTTTACTACTGAATTTATTTTTAGTGCCATCACTTTATCTGCCAAATTACCCCACATTACGACTCTGATTATTCCAGTGTCGTCCCCTATCAAAAATGAGCCTACTTTACCTTCTCTATCGCCTGTTTTAAATTCTCTTAGTTCATAAACCTGGATTACTTTACCAATAGTTTCGACGCTCCGCATACCTGATAGTATATTCTTGATTTTGAGTTGGCCTGAGAACTGGTCAAACAGCCTAATACCTAGCTCATTTGCAATAATATGTGCTGCCCCTTCCCTTGATATCAATCCTGAGAGTTGTTTAAGCTTAGAATCAATTCTATTTTCTATTTCGTCTGTGCTAATAGAACTTTTCTCTTGTATAGCTTTCACTATATCTTCATAAGAAATTTTTATCATTATTACAAGGTTTTAGATATACTTTATATATTTTTATGTTTTTGGGTCCCATTGAAAAGTCCCTTCGCATTAGCTTCGGTTACCATCGGTTCAGGTTCGCTTAACATTGCGCTTGCACGTTTCTCTATGGAATGTCAAAAATCTAAGATTTTTGAGCACCAGAAAACTCTCAGTTTTCGATGCCTCGAAACGTGCCTGAAGTCTTGGCTCATTAACCTTCACAATATTGATGGCAACTTCGGACTTTTCAATAACGCTGTTTTTGACAAATTTAAGCATAGCCAAAGTCTTGTGGGGCTTTCTTACCTAAGTCTGCAAGTGTTACATGATTAGCTAAACCTATC
>CAZBGH010000043.1:0-11024 GCA_964491335.1 uncultured Methanosarcinales archaeon
AATGCATACATCCTAATTATTTTGTTGGTTGACTGTATTCATTCTGGATTCTAAAGCAGCAGCTTGATTTCTATAATGCGAGTAATCTCTCTGAATCTTTTCTAGATTTAAAAAGTACGAATAATTAGAACTCTATTTGTCAAAAAAATATAAGTATTTTCTAACTAAAACACTAAAATATATATATTATTAAGGTATCCTCTAGGAATATGGATTATACTATCCATTTTGATGTAGAATCTGTCTGTCAAAAATTTATGGATATGATGGACCATGGGACACAAGATAAATCTGGGATTCAAGACAAAATTGATATTAGAGGCTTTAAGCACAATCTAGGAAGTTCTTTGCAAACAATTGTTGGTTATGCTGATTTATTTTTAAAAAAAGAAGAAACTGCTAATATCTATCAGAGAGCTTATGTCCATAATTTAGGAAACTCAGCGTTCGTAGTATTAGAAACATTAGAAAGCTTATTAGCTTTAGCGACTGGTGGTAAAGAGGATGGAAGAGATGAATTTATGAGGGCAGAACCTTTTATGCGACTTGCTCAATCTTCTGCGCAGCTTGTTAGTACATTAAAAGCTATATCACAGTATCTCCCTGCAGCTGAAATAGTATTACATCCAGAAAGAGTATTACAATTAGAAGGAGTATTACAACTACAGCCTCTTTCAAGCGACGCTGTGCAATTTTTACATCAAATTGATCTTAGCTATGCTATAGCGATTTATGGATTTAATCGTGAATTTTCTAGGAGCCTTCAAAGGCATAGGTTAGATTTAGATGCCCAGGATTTTTGGACATCACAATATGTAAGAAAGGATAGACCATTGATAATGATGTCTGATGTTAAGATAAATCCAATTGAAACTAGAGTTGATTATTTTTCTAAAGTAGTGCTTCCTGTAGTCCAAAACATCTTTGAGCATGCGTTTAATCCTCAAAATGATATTGCAGGAAGATTACAGGATGGGGAATTTAGCAGGGAATATACTATTTCAAGTGATGTTGATAAAAATAAAAAAGAGGTTATTGTGACTATTCTTGACAATGGCTTTGGTATAAGGGTTGAGGATCTAGACAAATTGTTCAAAACAAAATTTTCCACTAAGATTGATACTACAACAGAGCATGGAATATGCTTATTGGAAGTAAAGAAATTTGTTCAAATAAATCAAGGTAGAATATGGATTGAAAGCAAACTGGGTCATTATACAGCATTACATTTTACAATCCCTTATACAGAGACACAACAAGTTAAGATACCAACTAAATTATATAAACAATAATATTAGGGGCCATGATATATTGGATGTGCATATTAAAGCGTATTAAAATTTTACTAAGCTTATATATACGACGCTTATATATCACCTTAAGGTATGACGCTTATGTATCTCACATAGGCTATAACCTTAGAGTTATTAATTCTACTGCAGTGCTGCCAGCTTTATATCAGTCTGAAGCTCAATTATCTCGTAATTAATCTTTCTCTTATCTTCGTCTTCGTTTCTCAGTTTTGAATAAAGCCCTTGTACGTGGGTTATTTGTCTTTTTGCTTCCTCAAGTCTGCCCTCTCTTATAAGCTCTCTTGTCTTATTTATTAGAATAGTTATATCCACATTCTTTGAAGCCTCAGCTTCTGGGTATGCCTCAGGGTACATTACTCTCTCTTCCCTCTGCCTCTCAACAAACTTGTGCAAACCTTCTTTTTCAAGCAGCATTCTCTCATTTTTCAGTTCATTTTCTTTGTCAAGTAACCATTGCTCTTTTAACTTGACTTCAGTTTCCTTTCTTGTTAATTCCAGCTCTCTATTTTTTAAATATGTCATTTTGGCAGTCCCTTCTTCTATTAATTTGTTTAGCCTCTCCTGCTCTTCCCCATATTTCTTTTTAATATCAACTAATGATTTTTCAATATATGCTATATTCTCTTTTAATTCCCTTGCCTTTGCAACCTTTGCTTCCCTCACTGCAAGTTCCTTTTCTTTTTCCTTAAGCTGCGAGTCGAGGCTCTCTAGCTGCTCAACTTTCCTAAGTATCTTATCCTGCTCTCTCTCAAGTAGCTCTCTATCTTTTTCTAACTGAGCAACACCCTCGAAAACTTCTTTCTCTTTTTTAGTGATAAGCTGGACATCATCTTGCAATTCCTGAATAATAGAGGGGATTCTAGTGTCAATCTCCTTTATATAACCCACGTTCTCGTCTAAAATCTCTGATAATGACTTCCATTCCTTTTTCGCCCCCTCTATTTCTTTTAGTCCTTTTGCCAGGTCGAGTTCTGTTTGCTTCTTTATCTCTATTAGTTTGATCATATTTTCATTGAATAACTCGTTCTTTTCTTTTAACTGAATTAACTTATCTTTCACCTTGCTCTCCTCTGCTAACAGGATAGTTCTGCTCTCTTCCATCTCCTTAAGCTTGGAATTTATTTCCGCTTCTTTTATTTCCAGCTCTTTCCTATAATTAGTAATCTCATAGTAATTCTGATTTATTTCAGACTCTCTTTTTGATAAAGTTCTTTTATCTTCTTCAACTCCTCCTTTTTTCAAATGCCAGTCTTTTTCTAAATTTAGGATAATTTGCTTTCTTTTTTCAGACTGGAACATCTCTTCTTCAATTGCAGTCTTTTTCTTGTTCCATTGATAAATATCTCTAGACAGCTCTTTGTTGGAACTCATTATTTGAGCCTCTTTTTCAGACAGCTCTTTTTCTTTTTGATTAAGCAATTGCTCCTTTTCTTCCAGCAGGCTCTTAACCTTATCAAGTTCATTCCTTTTTGAGGCAAGCTCTTTCTCCCTCACATCAAGATTTAGGCTAGCTGATTTTATTTTATTGTCAATCCTTTCAAGCATGGCAGGCTCCTGCTTAGTTAGTTCCTGCCTCTTTTTTGATAATAACCTTTCACTAATTTTCTGCTTCACAACTTTAGGCACTGTTAGAATAGACTCTTTTAGCTTTGGCTCTTTTATCTTAAGCTTTATATCATGCTCCTCCAAACCCTGAGGTATTTGAGGGGGTTTTTCAAGAAGTAATTTTAGTTCCCTTTTTGTAATTGCCCCCATATAGTCTATGATTTTAAATGAGATTTATTAATCTTTCTCATTACTGCTTGATGAATAAGCTAAGCAATCTGGGATGCGTCAAAAACCGCCAGTCAGAGAATAATGGAATTCCGATGTTTGAACACTGTTATGGAACAGAAAGTTTATTAAAGAGTTATAAATCCAATGGCTCATGGAAAAACTGGTATGCAGCTCGTGCAAGAAAAGAATAACTAATCTTAAGGGGACTGCTAGATTCAACTGTCCTAATTGTAGCAAATATGAAATTATTAGATGCATGCATTGCCGACAGATTTCAGCAAAATATTTCTGTGCACAATGTAATTTTACAGGCCCAAATTAGTGATTCAGACTAAAAATAAATAAATGATTGGCATGAAAGCAAATAGACTTGAATTAGATGAAAATAATGATGTTAAATAAAAATTTAATTATAATACAAAATATTGTTCATTAAAGAAGATAAAAATAAACTTAAAAAAAATTCTTATTTACAATGACAAACATTATTGTAACATTAAAAATAATGCCGAAAAGTCCAAGTTCTGATTTAGGGCAGGCACAGGGAAAAATAGTTCATTTAATAAAAGAATTTGGCGGTGAAGTTGGAAAGGTTGAGCAAGTTCCTGTAGCTTTTGGATTAAAATCGTTGAATATAATATTTGTAATGGATGAAAGTATAGGCTCGACAGAGGAGCTTGAAAAGCAAGTAGCTAGGCATCCAGAAGTTAACTCTGTTGAGGTTATTGATGTCAGAAGAGCAATTGGATAGATTTATCACAGCTTTATAACAATTTGCTTAAGCTTATTTATAGGTGCATCAGTTCTGATGCCAGTCCAGCTTAAATGTGTTCTCGCAGCCTTGTAACCTTTACTCTTAATGGTTGATATTATCAAGTCTCTTTTGAGTATTTTACTTGTTTTGTTTTCATTACACAATTTATGGGTATCATAAAACCCAACAGTGTTTATCTTACATTCTTCTTTGATTATCTTTAAAAGATCTTCAACTTCCCTTTTGTTTTCAAAATCGTGCTTATTTTTTTCAAAACATTTATGCATGGAGTATACTATTTTCTCATCCCATAATTTCCCTAGCCACATTGGTCCAGCTTCTTTATATGTGCCATGGGATTCAATTACTTCATTAACTATACTCTTTCCTTTTATGCATTTAAAGAATATTCTGTAGTAGTGTTCCATTGAAAAGCTAAAAACAGGAATTAATACCTTTTCATACTGTCCTGCTATAAGCTGGATCTTTCTTATAATAATTCTTAGTCCTATCTCATGCATCTCTTCATTCCTTAGAGGTTTTGCCCAATACTTTCTCTTGCATGCATAAGGAAAACTGCCTGCTAAAGCAGAGGTATCAGTTGCAGTTATTGCCAATACACCATCTCTTGCAATCTTTTTTACAGCAGCATCCAGAAAATAATTAGGACTACCAAAGGGATCTATATCAATATAGTCAAAATTTCCTATAGTTTCAAGTAGAAACAAATTAGCATCCTTATTATAAACCTCCACTTTATTCAGATCTATATTACTCAATTTCAAATTTTGTATAATTGCATTGACAGCTTTTTCACTATTATCATTAATTGCTACACTTCCTACTTTCTTAGTCTCTAATAAAAATCTGATAGATCTTACACCGCTTGCTGCAAGAGGATCTGCAATCCTCAGATTTTTCTTTTTAGTAGAATTGAGTAATAGTATTGAAATATCTCTATTTAATTTCATAATAGGATTATAAAATACATCCATCTTGGCTGTAATTTTCCCAGTTGATGCTAATATCTTGGCTTTGCCTTCCTTTATTATATGTTTCATTAGTTTCCTGCATTAGTGACCTTATAAATTTGTCACATAAGAGCCTGTGAGTTTCCTATATTATATTTTCTATATTTTATATAGCTTATCCAAACTAAAAATCAAGGTTCTGTTGTGTAATCGAATGGTCAAATAGCTGGGGCGTTATGGATGGTATTCTATTGGGCATATAATCGTCAAAAGGCTATTTATAGCCCTTATACCCCTAATCTTCTTGTGGATAAAAAACTGAAAAAGGCTATTGAAAGGGAGCTTAAAAGACCTGCTTGCTCTACTATGTACACAATCTTTAAGCGTTTCTTAAATGATGCTTATATATTTGGGAATCTTGACACATAAGTGATAAATGAAACTAGGAAAGAATACAATTTAGCTTAAGTCTTTTCTACTATTTCTTTTTCCTTATTTGTAATACCATACAATTCATATACTAATTCGTTGAGTTTTAATTCAAATTTATCCATATCTGCTTTCATTTTTGTTTTTTCTTCAACTATATCATAATAACCCTTTTTTGATGAGCCTAAATTAGCAATTTTTGAAGAAATTGATTGATATGGCTTTTTAAGTTTCATCAATCCTAAAACTATTGAATTAATTTTATCTTTTGTTTTTTGTGATGGAATAATTATTGGGAATTTATCTAAATCAACTTTCTTTAATTGAGGTGTTGCATCTCTATTAGTGATAGCAAAATTTCTATAATAGGTATTCATAAGTTTAGAGTTTAATAACCCTGTTAGAAAAACAAGGTCTTCTTTATTTTTATCCTCTTCAGTATAAATAAAATATAGGGATTGTTCTGGAAAAATTCCAGAATCATCAAATGTTGCGATTAAGTCAATTCCAGTTTTTCTCAGAAGAACCTTATATTTTTTCCCTAGTACTTCTTGGTTTGTTGTTCTTCCGCTTAGATTTCTTTTTTCAAAATTAAACCACATTTTTTTTAATGTGATATATTTGTTAATTGATTCTCCTTTTAAAATTTGAATTTGTCTTTCGTTAGTTTTTTCGTCAGTTATAAGATGAGATTTTGCTCCACAACCTGAAGTAGTTTTTATATTTGAAAATTCAAACAATTGAATAATCCCTTTTTGTTTCCTGAGTCTATTAAATATCTCAAATAAGTCTTTTTTTACATAAAACCAACTAAAATCGCTAGAATTTAGATACGTATCTTGAGGTATCTTATACATTTCCTTATTATTTTCTCTGATTTCAATTAAATTATTCGACGATTTTTTATTCTGTATCACAAAAACAACTGTATCTGCAATAATACCTGGAAATTTTACTTTGAACCACAATTTTTTAATTGTATAATTCTTCAATAAATCTTTTCTTAGTTCAATAAACTGCTGATTTGCGCAAAGGCGATCTGGCACTATAAAGCTAAAAAAACCATTTTCATTTAGCAATCGTAATCCTTTTCTGATAAATATCTCATACATATTGGGCATATATGTATCGCAATTATATGTTTTGAAATAATAATTTAGTTCTTCATCTGAAATGTCTATGCTTTTGTGTTTTCCTTTAATTGAAATCCAAGGAGGGTTTCCTATTATAATATCAAACTTATAAGGAAATTCTTTATTCCAATCAAAAGCATTTTTAGAATCAATTATTTTGTCGCTAATTAAACTGTTGCCTTGCTTAATATTCTCATTTAATTCATTAAGTTTCATTTCTTCCTGAATTGTTCTGAGCCATAGATTTATTTTTGCTAATTCCACTGCTTCAGAATCTAAATCAACTCCATGAATGTGCTTATGAAGTATAACTTCATTAATTCTTGCTACTGATTTATCGTTAATAAAACCGGAAAGGTCGTTTGTTTTTCTTTTTGACTCTTATTGTTTGTTAAAATCAAGATAATGATTATAAACTGAATCAAATGCTTTTATTAGGAATGCCCCACTACCGCAGGCAGGGTCAATAATCTTAATGGAAAATAATTTATCACGATTTTCTTCCAAATATGAATTAATTGTATTTTGAACAATAAAATCAACAATATACTGGGGGGTATAATATTGCCCCATTTCCTTCCTTATTCCATTATCTACCTTTTCAATTAGCTTTCCGCTTTTGGTTTCATATATTACAGTTCCCAAAAATTTCTCATAGATACTTCCTAAAACATCAGCATCTAATTTTGAGAAATCCACTTGATCCTCTTCGCCATTCTCGTGTTTAATATAATACATAAGATAAATTACTTTTCCTAACGATTCGCTATCAATTTTAAGCTCTTCGCATGGGTGCGGCTTAAACAATTCTCCGTTATATACCTCGTTAATTTCCATAAATAATTCTTTCATTTCATTCATCAATGGTTTAATCTTTTGAGAAATTCTTTTTTTGAAGATGTTTACTCTATCCTCTAGAATTCTGCCATGGTCAAACTCTTTAAAAAATCCCCTATCTTCTGCAACTCTAATGAACAAAAATCTATTGATTATTTTATGTGCATGTTCTCTTGCTATCTTAAAATCATCAATTTTATTTAATCGAAGTATTGAGTCTATTAATAATTTTCTTCCTTTTATTATATTATCGATAACTTCTTCGCTTACAGGTTTTTTAACTTCGCCTTTTGATGCAAACTTTGCTAATATAGTATTATCTTTAATTTCATTATAAGATAAAAACCACAATCTTTGGTCAAATAAATTTTCATATTGGTTGATATGTACTGAAAATAGAAGTTTTCCCTCTGAACTTTTGGAAAGTATAAAGGGGTCATAAACTCTTATTTCCTTTCCATTAGTTAAAATGGAGATTCTTACTTGGCTGTAATAACCATACTCCAAAGCTTGTTTTATATATTTTGGATTATCTAGTGATTCACTAAATACTTTTGCTTCAATTACTACCTTTTTCTCACCATTAATATATAAAACATAATCTGGTATTTTAGTTCTATCCTCAACTTTGAAAGAATCTCTTCTTATGACTTGGTCAAAATTGTCAATATCCCAATTAAGAATCTGGAGAATTCTCTCAATAAATCTTTCTGTATTTCTCTCATCTAAAGAGAGTTCTCTATCCTTGATTTTAGAGATGTACTCCACTACTAATTCTTTTATTTTTAGCTTGGCTTCCTCTTTTGAATAGGGCATATAGGGATTAAAAACCTCAATTTGTTTATAAAGCTTAACTAAAATGGGAGTAATCTCAAAGTTGGCTAAAGTGGATAGGATAGTTACCATTCATAACGCACCAAATAAGCAGTTTTAGGGTAAAACATTCATTAACGCAACACTACCAAAATCAACAACCTTTAAAAACACTCTATTATTCCTAGTATTATTATATTTCCTGCTAAAACCTAATTAAACTATTACTAAAATGAGTGATCAAAAATGGAAACAAGGTCTGTTATATGCACATTTATGGGGCATGTGGATCATGGAAAATCAAGCATTCTTGATAAGATTAGAAATACCAATATTGTTGAATCAGAGCCTGGTAGAATTACTCAGTCAATAGGAGCTTCTATAGTACCTTTAGACACAATTAAGAAAATTGCTGGTGATTTGCTTTCTGTTCTAAAGATAGATATTACAATCCCAGGTTTGCTGTTTATTGACACACCAGGTCATTCAGCCTTTACAAACTTAAGAAAAAGAGGTGGAAATCTTGCAGATATTGCAATATTAGTGGTGGATGTAAATGAGGGTGTAATGCCTCAGACTCTGGAGTGTATTGAAATACTAAACACCTATAAAACCCCTTTTATTGTAGCTTTAAACAAAATTGATCTAATTAATGGTTGGCAACTGATAGATGGCAATTTAGTCCAGAAAATTAACTCGCAGTCAGAACTTATAAAAGAGATTCTTGATAAAAGGCTATACGAGTTAGTTGGAAAGTTAGCTGAGCAAGGTTTTAATTCTGAAAGGTTTGACCGGATTGATGATTATACAAAGCAAGTTGCAATAATGCCAGTATCTGCGAAAACTGGAGAAGGTATTTCAGAACTCTTGGTTATGCTCACAGGGCTAGCCCAAAAATATCTTGAGCATAGTTTGAAAGTTAATCTTTCAGGACCTGCTAAGGGAACTATTTTGGAAGTGAAAGAAGAAGCAGGATTAGGAACTACTCTAGATGTGATCTTATTTGATGGTAGCCTTAATGTTAATGATACAATTGTTATAGGCTCTTCAACAGATCCTATTATAACTAAAGTTAGAGCTCTTCTAGAGCCTTTACCTCTTTCAGAGATGAGGGATAAAAAATCAAAATACTTAAAAGTTTCTGAGGTAAAGGCAGCTACTGGTGTTAAGATATCTGCACCAGATATAAAGGACGCTTTTGCAGGAATGCCTATTAGAAGTGTTAAGAATGAGGATATAGAAAAGGTAAAATTAGAAATTAAAGAGGAAGTTGAAGAAGTTTTGCTAGATACAAATGATAATGGTATAATCATAAAAGCAGATTCTCTTGGAAGTCTTGAGGCACTTATTAAACTCTTAAAAGAAAAGAAAATTGCTATAAGAAGTGCATCAATTGGGAATATTAACAGAAAAGATATTATTGATGCTGAAACCAACTATGAAAAGGATCCACTGACAGCAGTAATTCTTGGCTTTAATATTCTGCCACCAGATACAGCATCTATTAAAGTAAAAGTATTGACAAGTAATGTAATTTACAAATTACTTGATGACTATGAATCTTGGAAGGATTATGAGAAGAGGAAACAGCAAGAAAATATTCTAGATACTTTGAACAGGCCTTTTAAGCTTGAGATATTGAGGGGATGTATTTTCAGGCAGAGTAATCCTGCTATTGTAGGTGTTGATGTAACATTTGGTATTGTAAAACCAGGAATGCCTGTCATGGATAAAGATGGCATGGAATTAGTAAAAATTAAAGAAATTCAGCTAGATCAGGAAAATGTGGATAAAGCCTGCAAAGGTCAGCAGGTTTCTGTTGCACTGCCAGGCTTAACAGTTGGAAGGCAAATATCTGAAGGGGATATTCTCTATTCTTCAATACCAGAGGGGCATTACAGAAAGATGAAAGAATTAAAGGACAAGCTTACAATGGAAGAAATAGAGGTGTTAAAGGAAATCGCCTCGATTATGAGGAAGAGCAATGCTTTGTGGGGAGTCTAAAAATATATTATATTTAATACTAGCAAACGAGCCTCTGAGCCTGTGCCAAAGGTTCTCCAAATAAAGACTTTAAATAAATAATTTGGAAACGACTAACAAGAATTAACTTTAACTATAACAATTTGCATAGAGTCACTTTATGTATGCGGTCAGTCCGCCAATCTATGAGGATAACATGAATGAGGCGGACAAGGTATAGTCACTCACGTTCCTATACAGTCACTTACGTTCCTGTATCCCGCTGGGATATCCCATAGGGGATATTCCAAATGCACAAAAGTTTGCAAAGTATAGTAATATAAAAATATCCTATGTAGCGGACAGGTTGGAAGATACACACTAAATGCAAATCAAAAATTGATTAATAAATAAAAAATAAATTCAATACAATGCAGCAATTAAAAATCCTTAAGAGAAAGGAAGTTAAACAATTATTAGCTAAAATAAAAGAACAATGGGGGTATTCTAAATCCTTAGATTATGCATTTTTAAGAAGCTCTAAAGATAAGATTTACATTGTCAACAAAGATTTTGCAAAAATTGATATTTCAAAGCTTAAGATAGATAAGATAGGATTATATTTTTGTACTGTTGTTAATAAAAATGAAATAAGGCTCAGTATTGAGGGCTCTCAAATTGTTGGACCTTATGCAACTAAGAATATAATTGAACTAAGCAGATCAGAAATGAAAGAATGGCTTCAGGGTGTTAATATAGAGAAGGATGTTAGAGAAATAGGAGGGTTTGCAATAATTAAATACGATAGTGATTTCATGGGGACTGGTAAAGTTAAAGAAGGAAAGATACTTAACTATATCCCTAAGGCAAGGAGAATAAAGATATCATTATAAAAATAGCACAGAAGTCATTAGGTCGGATAAGGGCAACTTGAAAAATATTTTTAGACAATTACTCGATATCAACTAAAATGTTCACTATAACTGGCTTTTGCATAGTTTGTGATAAAAATATAGTTCTAAAAATAAATGATTAC
>CAZBGH010000044.1:0-10966 GCA_964491335.1 uncultured Methanosarcinales archaeon
AAGTCTAGCTCGTCATCTTGTACATATTCCAAGCCATGTTTTAAAGCAACATAAGCCTTTTGAAGCTCCCTGCCAAGATAAGCAGCATGGTCAGTTCTGCTAATTAAATGCTCCTTATTTATTGCAGTTTGATATATGTCAATAGGTTTCTTGCCTTTTATCTTAACAAGAATGTTATTTTTCTCTTTGCAAAATGCGATCTCTATATCCTTTGTATTATGATTTACTCTTATAAGAAAGTAGCCATCAGGATCCAATTGAAATTCTTTAGAATCATCATATTCAGCTATAACTTCTTTATAATCTGGGCTTGTTGTAATTTCAGTTCCTATTAAAACTTTATTCAAGTTCAGATCCATAACCTTTATTGCATTAACTGGGCACGATTTACCAGCTTCTATAATCTCATTATAAGTGAACCCATCACAATCATATTCTGATGTCTGTGTCCCATCTTGCTTATAATTACCTATTAAATGTGCTTTTCCTCCCTTTAGCTCAAAATGCCTTGGAGCAGCAGCTATACAGGTCTTAGTTCCTATACACTTGTCAAAATTATATTCAACTTTAAGCCTTTTCATAATAGATGAGAACCATTTTATAGTATATAAAATTAGTGAACTTTAAACTCTCTAAACTTAACTCCAGTCTTTCTTGTTTCTGTAAAGTCTGGGTTAGTATCAGCATATAATAAACCAGTTAAACTGTCACTCTTAATCCTTAGTTTAATACCAAGCTTCTCAACAATTTTCAATGCTACTAAAACAACCCAAGAAGGCACTGGAATAAATACAGGCTTCTTTCCTTTTGCCTCTGCTAACTTTCTAAGAATTTGTTTTAGGGTTAATCCGTTTTCATTTGCAGCTACTATTGGTTTTAAAATATTAGCTTTTGTTTTAGTTAGTTTAAGAACTAGTCTGGATAAATCTTCGCTATGGCATAGGTACAGGATTTGATTTCTAGCTACTATAGGTAATACAGTAGAAATTGAGACAAGCCTTTGCAACGCACCTACCATGCCTTTAGCCTGAGCATCATATACTAAACCAGGTCTGATACTGATGACACCTAGCTTTCTGGATTGTATCTCGACCTCTAGCTTAGCCTTCCCATACAGAGATTTACATCCATCAAAAGCAGACATAGTAGATATAAAAATAATCTTCTTAACACCAGCCTTCTTTGCAGCCTTAAACAGCCTTAAAGAACCTTCAACATTAACCTTCCTTATATCTTCCCATTCTATTTGCTTAAAATCCCATGCACAGTGTATAAGCACATCAACATTTCTAAAAATTCTTTGAGAAACCTCTTTTTCTAAAGAGAATGGTATGAAATATTTTTTTGGAGTACTCTCTTTTGAGCTTCTGCCCATTTCATACACTACAAGGCCATTTTTTCTGAGATAATTTACGATGCACGATCCCACATAGCCTTTTGCTCCAGTAACAGCACATCTTATAGACTTTCCCATTTTCATTGTTTTGTTATGTTTATTAAACTCCTAACTTCAGAAGTAATATTTGAGCTAGTCCTATTAGTTAATTCTAACACATAAAAGCTTGGAGTTATATTAACCATATTAGTAAATCCACTTGTGGAATCTGAAGCAGTTACATAGTTAAATGCCCAGCGTTGGTTTCCAGATATTGCAACTTTATCAAATCTTCCTAACATTTGGGTGTTATTTAAAGTTCTTAAGTAAACTTGCAAATTTGAGAGGATTGTGGCATTACTAATTACACTACT
The DNA here is from genome assembly GCA_964491335.1 of uncultured Methanosarcinales archaeon. Lineage (GTDB taxonomy): Archaea > Nanobdellota > Nanobdellia > Woesearchaeales > JACPIF01 > JACPIF01. The sequence continues at coordinate 1,750 of CAZBGH010000044.1, forward strand.
AGTAACCCCAGACTCTACTGCTGTATCACCTTGATTTTCATTTGCGACTGTATTCGTAGAAATTTCACTAATTCCAAGTCTATAAGTTAAAGGAGTTCTTAAGCCTTTTACAATATAATCACCTCTGAAATACCAAATAGGGTCTGTTGATTTGTTGGTGACCATACCAAACCACCTTGAAAAATTTGATGAAGGACCATTTGTATTTATTGCATGTGCTTCCATAAAACCATTAGCATTATATGTACTTCTAACAGAAACAGTATAATTATTATTTTGTGGTACATACCATTCTCTAACCATAATATCTTTACTCCATGAGCCAGTATTAATGAATACACCAGTTCCATTTCCATATGCATCAGAATCAAAATTGGTATTTGGGTCAGCAATTATATCTCTATCAATCTTACCATCATATATTCTTATAGAAGTAGTTCCATCAAATGCGTCTCTAACACTACCTTGGTTACTTTCAGTACCAACTGATGAAGTTATATTAACAAAACTATTAGCATATATTTTAAAAAGATTATAGGATTTTCTGGAGTCAACTTGGTTTTCACATAAGATTTCTGCCATTACTGACCCATCGTACTTAATAGTACATTCTACTGGTCCTCCATTAAATGCAGCTCCACTACAAGCAAAATTATTTTCTCCAGTTGTTGAAAAAGCTCCTACATTATATCCGTAACACCTGTCAGCATTATCTCCATTTCCATTAATACAAGTTGAAATTACACAATTTGTAATATTGTAAATCCTATTCCTAACGGATATGTTACCTGCTCCAGATAGAATCACATAATCCGTTTGTGAAGGTTCAGTTAAGCTACTATTAGTATTATTGAAATATAAATAGTAGTTTGAATCTGTGGTTCCATTTATGGATGAATTAAGCATAAATATAATTGATTGATTCTTGTAGTTATCCCTTGCTAAAGAAGTCATACTTCCATTGTCATCTCTAATAATCCTTACGTCTTTGAGGTCACCACTAGCAGTAAAATTACATTGTGTTAATGCTCTAACCTCAATATAATCCCATGGATTATCTTCATCATTTTGATGTAATATATCACCAGTAACTGTTAGATTTATTTGACAGCGGTTATTCCAGCTTGTATTCCACCAAGCATATTCATCATAGGTGAAACCTGCAAATGATACTATGTTATCAATGGCTGTGCCCCCTAAAACAGCTGGATAGTTTCCTTCAACCTTTACATCATAACATGTATTAGCAGGTATTGAATCTCCAATAGGATTCCAGTTAACCCATTCTAATCTGTAGCCTGTTGTTGTGCCATTTGCCTTTAAGATACAACTAGTTACAGTATCATTATGTGCAGGTGTTATATTTGTAGCTGGATATTCGAGGGTATTTGTAGAACAGAAATTATCATATTTAGTAATCTGATGACTTACATTAGTCAATTTAGTATACCTGTAACTATTTAATCTATTTTTAACTTCGATAAAGCTTACATTAAGTTTAGAGCTATCGCTAATTGAGAATGGGACAGAGGTAGGATTACACATTCTGTACCAAGTATAGCCAGATGTTATATCTGCCTTATTTTCCACAAGTTGCAGATAATCTTGTTTTGTATGATTTGTTCCGCTACCACTGATTGCAAACAGTAACAAACTTATCAGCATTGTAGCTGATACGGCAATTCCTATTCTATTCATTTTTACCTCCTATACAGTAATGTTTATTATTTGTGAATCTTGATATGTTTCATTCCTAGCAGTTGCATTAACTATATATGTTCCATTTGATGTATAATTATAATCAGTAAATACATATATAGTCTCAGTATCTGTAAGATTTATAGCTAAACTACTTAAGACATTAGATATTCCAGTACTCAATATAAAACTGATATTACTTGTTGTGAAATTAAACCTATTTTTGATTAAAAATTCAAATTGTCTAATAGTGCCAGAAGAGTTTAGAACTTTTAAGCCAGTTATTTCAATTGCCTTTATAATAGATGTTAAATTTTTAGTAGCATTATAATTTTGATTGAATGCGGTTACTGTAACATTGAACTCCCCAAAACTAGAATAATTGTGCTGAAAATAGACATAAAGACTCTCATTACTGGTTAGATTGCTTAAGTAACTCGCATAAGTAATTACATTACTAATATTTAAAGACCAGTTAATGTTTTCTAAGGTAGTGCTTCTTCCATTCAAAATCTGAATTTCATAAACAACATCTTTTCCAACGACCCTTAACTCTTGGAGTTTATCTATAGTTAAATTAGCCTCATTTGTTGAAGTATTTTCATGATAAATATTAATATTTGTTAGATTAAGAATTCCTGTGGAGTTAGAATAGAACATTAAGGAAATATTACAGTAACCAAATTCATCTTGAGTACAATTACCTAATGCAGATTGAAGTTGGCTATCAAATCGAATAAGTTTTGAAATTCCATAATACCCAATTTGATTCCAGGCTTGAGTAACATTAACATTAAATGTTGGATTTTGAACAGTGGAAGTTATAGTTACATTATTTGAACTTTGAACAAAAGCGGAGGTTTTGTCACCATCGCTTCCTGAGACTTTACAGAACCATACATCATTTGGTGTCAAGTTATTATAACTTAAAATTTGAGAACTAATATTTTGATTTACATTATTTTTCCACCATTCATAACTTGAATTCTGCTCTGTAAAATTCTCTATGTCATAGTATGTGTAGTTACAAATTAAATCTTGCCCTGCATTAGGTGTTAATGGTAATACTTTAACACCTGTTATGTTAGGTGCTTCGTTAATCATATCACATTGAGCACTAGTATCATATTTTGTAATATTTGCAGGTGTACTATATACATAATACCCTCCTGAACAACCCTCTGTAGATTTAACAGTGAAATAATTCCCATTTCCAGCATCTACAATCCTTATACCACAGCCTTTACCTGCATATAAAGTATCATCAGAAGTGCTGCCTGTTTCATTAAGCGCTCCTTGGAAACCTCGCAACTGAGTTTCTCTATTATAGCAGGCAGTAGTGCAATTTGTTGGTCGTTGAGCTAATGCATCACAGATAGCAGTTGCATTTGCACAATAAACAATGTTAGGAAGTGCTAAATCATCTTTGTATGGCTGTGCTGTGCCTTCTCCATCTGCATGCGATCTAGCTACTTTTAGCATATAATTAAATTGAGCTTTATTCACAAATCCCAGATACTTTGGACCTCTAACTTCATTTGCAGTTTCTATGTTAGCATACCAAGGATTCTCTGTATTTGTTATATCTCTAAAGCCAACAACTGATTCAGTATCACAATTAGCAGGAGGATTCTGACTTTCATTGAAATTCATCTGTATACATGATCCAGAAGGAGATGTTCCTTTATATTCAAATTTATAACATTTTGAGCTATCTGTAGGAGTGTACCCTAACGAATCAGACACATCAAAATCTGTTTGATCTTTAATATGTGGCTTATTAGCATCAGAGAATACTTGTGTCCATGTAGCAGTTGAAGCATTACCACAGGTTAAGATGTAACATTGTCTATAGCAGATTTTACCATTACAGATAGTACCATTATCTGTGTAACCTGCTGGACAATTAGAAGAAGGTGTACAACTTGTATAAGCTAAAACATACACAGAACCAAATAGTAGGAACAATATAGACATTATTACTATCATTAATTTCTTCATGATGCTTTTCCCTCTAATTGAATACTTGCATACAAAACAGTAGCATTCTTTAGTAGTCTAATCTGAACAGTTTGATTTGCTGCCTGGGTATAGTTTAGTATCTTCTTTGTTGAGCCATCTGTAAGATTATTAACATAGGTAGAAGTTGAGTTAAAAACTTGTAAGAATACAAATTGCGAATCAGTAAGGCTACCATCACTTACTTCTACCAAAATAGAATAATTACCAGTATCATTGATTGTAGATTGCCATAAGCCTGAGCTATTGAATGGAGAACTATAACTAATGGTCAAGTTATCTCCTTCAGGATCTATAGCAGTAATTTGTCCTGTTGCATTTAGATTTATTAAATCGCCTGATCTTGCGGTGAAATTATTGATAAGGTTTAATTCTGGAGGATCATTGAAAGCTGTCAATATAGTAAAGGCTATAGGGGAGCCAGCTCTTTTGAGGGCAATTTCTGCTTTGCCATCTCTATCTAAATCTCCAATAGCTATGGCATTGTCAACAAAAGCATTGAATAAATATCTAAAATTTAAAGTGCCATTCTTATATAAAATATAAACTTGAGTGCCATTATTTTCAGCAAAAATAATATCCAAATTTCCGTCTCCAGTTATATCTGCTATCACTGGGCTTGCAAAAGGTGTTATTAAGCTGTTTGAATCATTATATTCCCATTCAAGGTTACCGGTGCTTGCATCATAAGCTCTTAATTTTCCTAAACCATAACTAACTTTCTCATTAGTTCCTATAACAACTATTTCAAAATTTGAATCATTATCTAAATTTGCGATGGTTGGGGCCACTCTTGTGGCAAATGTGTAACTTATAGGACTTGGTCCTTCATTGGCTCCAGTCTTAGCATCTCTAATGTAAGTCCTATTAAAACATTGTTTTTGAGCTGCACATGAGACAGGAGAGGTTGAGTAAATTAGCTCATATTCATTGTCTCTATCTATATCATACATGACAATTTCCCCATCTATCAATCCATCGCTATTATTCCATCTTAAAGTTAAATTATTATTAGTGATATTGTAATCATATACAAATACTCCATAAAATGAAGGAATTATAATTTCAGGGTAATCATCCTCATCTATATTTGCAATTGAAGGAGATCCAAAAGCACCTGCATTCCCAAATGTAGCATTAAACTTGATTGTACCATTATAGGCAATTACATACACCTGCCCAGGCCAGTCTACACAGATCTTGGGGCTGAATCCACAATTACAATATCAGGATTACCATCCAAATCTATATCAGCAATAGCTGATCCACTCAGTTCGGCAGTGTGGTTGTTACCAGAAAAAGTAGAAAATTTAGGAACTGTCAAATATTGCCATTTATCATAGACTGTTTTTCCATCAGTGCTAACATTAAGGACTCTTAACGTACCGTTTCTTGTAGGCACTATAACTTCTTTTTGTGTGGTACCATCAATATTACCTATTGTAGGAGGGTATAGAATTATTCTATGTAGATCAATAAGCCATTTTCTTTCATCACGCCAGCAAAAGGGGAAGAATGAAGGGCAAGTGTTGAATCTTAAATTTCTCTCGAATGTGAATATTTTCCCATTAGTCTCATTGGGATCAATTTTTTCATGACCAATAGATACAGCTTCCATATATCCGTTACCGTCAATATCAGCAATGCTAGTCCTTATGACAAACTCTTGGCTGCTACCGTTGGTCATGTACAGATTATAATTATCAATATGAGCTGCACTCTGCATATCTCCTTTGAGAATAGTATAAGCATTTCTCAGATTATCATGATGGCTTGTAGGCCAATCGTAACTATGAACCGTGTCCCAAAATAGCCGATATAGACCAGCTACAGCACGCATAGCATGTGGCAGAGTAGCATTTGTTATATGATTAATATCAGTTCCATTATTATTTGTATTGTTATCATCATCAATTAAGCTGGTCTTGTTAGAAACTATTGTAACATTAATATCCAACCATAAATTTGGTAAATCATAAAGCATGTCATCACTTAGTCTTCTGTATTTACTATTTCCATCAGCGTCATCGCTTGCTTGAAATTGTGATTTTTGAGATGAATACCAAAATAGTCTAAACAACTCTATAAATCTTTTATCTTTTGGTTCCACAGAACTCCAGTTAAAATTCTCAGTATTAGGTAAATTTTCATAATTGTATTGCTTTCCAGAATAATCGATACCTAGATAACTTTTAAATGCAATAGCACTATACTCTTCAAATGCGTCATCTCCTATTAAAGGCACATCTTCACCAGAAGCTAATGTCCCATGTGGATCTAGATGAGTGTGAGCAGGCACTGTTGCATCCTCAAGCAGATGCACAACTCTACCTAACCAATAGTAAGATTGGTTTACATCACCTTTAAGATATAAAGGGATAACTTTATCTTTCCACAATATTCGAGCTTTGTAATAATTGCTGTTAGATTTTGTATCATAACCTTTGTTATAGTCATCAGTATATAGGTCATTTATACCGCCATCAGGATAATCAGGATCCCAAAGATGATCATAGTAAGGACATTGTCTAAATCCAGAAAGTATTACGTCTAAATATTGGTGGGCTAGTGGACAGTTATCCGTATCTTCTTCACCAGCACCTATAAGAATATTTTCCCCCTCTCCTGTATCATATCCTGTAGTGTCTAAACTAGCGTTATAATCAGTAAGATTAATATTTTGTTTTATCTCATATGGAATTAATGGCCAAACGTCTTTAGCTTCTTTAGCTATATACTGATGAACTTCTTTATTTGGTTCTACTTTATAAGCGCTAACAATAAATGTCAGAGTGATTATTGTTAGTATGATATTCAATATTTTGGCTGGTGTTATTTTTTTCATATCTAACTCATTATAGGTGGGCATACACAGTGTTCAATTCCTCTGATATACTCCCCCCCATCAAAACCTTTAGTATTATTGTTACAACCCTTGTAACCTTCCCATTTTGCATATTCAAGAAAATCTGAGCCTGTTGGCAATCGTCCACTCTCTAAAATAGCGTCGAGTCTTTTACAATTAATACCTCCCCCAGTAGTTACACGGCAAATAGGATTAAATTCACAGATATTTTTGAGTAAGGGTTTATCTTCAACAATTTTTCCTCCTATAGGATAAAAAAGTATAGATATTACAATTACTAATGATAGAACAATTAACCCAAATATTAAGATCATAATTTTTCCGAGCAAACTTTTTTTCTTAAACCAATTACTAAATCCCATCAGAATTCACCTTTTGTCATTTTGGCATCACCGTCACATTCACAATATCATACGCCTCAAAATGCAAATTACAGAATCTTTTCGTGCCGCAATAGTCAAAAGTAACAGAATCAGTCTCTACTCTATACGTATTGTCCAAATCAAAACCAGCCTCTTGGTTATGGACTTTTATGCCACCTGTAGGTATTCCATTTATCCTAAACATACATTGACCATAATTAATATCACATGCTATTAGGTGCACTACATATCTTTTCCCATTAATCTCAAAACCTCTAATATTATTTTCCTTATTACCAACTGTTAAAGTAACCTTAGCAGAATTTCCAGCGATAATATTTTGATATAAAATATCTGAAAAGCTATTATACACTTTAAGATAATCTCTAATATACTCAGTATCTATAGACTGATTATTAACAATAGTAGCTAGTTTAGGATTCTTTGAAAGAATATTTTGCAAATCAGGGGTTACAGTTACATTTATAGGTAATGTAACATTATGAGTTATAGCAACAGTGATAACAGCCAGAATTATAAGTATGATAAACAAGAGAATTAATACTCTAATCTTACCCTCTTTTTTTAGAACAACACTCAACCAAGCACCCCCTCAACACTAACAATAAAAATTTATCAGCTATAAATATTTTACTATAATTATTATTTCCCAAACAACTTCTTCTTCTGTCTTTCAGCCACATCAAATGTATCAGCAATTCTGTAAGCATTTGCCATAACAGTAAGAGTTATTGTTTGTGCAGGTATGCTTGGGAAAACTGTAGCGTCAACAATATGAATATGTTTGTAGCCAAAAGGCCTGCCGTATATATCCGTTTGAAATATTTTTGGACTCTTGCTCATTGGAAAACTGCCTCCTAAATGATTGCTTTCACCTGGTTTGCCAATTTTTAGAATAGGTGTGAGTGGTATCGCTTTTATATATCTACTATTTTCAAATAATTTTTCCATAACATCTTTGATTTTAGAGCTAATGTGTTTATCTTCATTCTTTTCCATAATAAGTTTGCCTGGTGCACCTTTCTCTAATTTTACAGAGATAGTAGGAGAGCTATTTGAATGAATGTATCCTTGACCTATGATAAGCCTGCTCTTAAGCGCTGATAAAGGTTTTTTAAAGATGCCATACATTGACTTTAACATACTTTTTAGAGCTGTTTCATATAAATCTGAATAAGTGTAAAGTTGCAAGTGTACTGAATTGTTATCAATCTTTTTATCAAATATTTCTATATAAAGTTGTGCTAATGTGTGTAGAGACTCTTTTGTGACATCAGCAGCACTTCTATACCTTAGCAAATGAAATAAAAAGTATTGTGAATCTTTTAATACAACATCTTCATTATAAGCGTTCATTGATTCCAACATAATTCTTGTAGTTGTTATTGCTCCACAGGCTAAAAAAATTTTAGAGCCTTTGAATATTATTTTTCTATTTGTTATTCTATGATGTGCTAAAATCTCAACATCTTTCTTATGCTCAGCTACTTTCTCAACTATTATGTTATTTTTGTAATTGAAATTTTTATATTTATTGAGTTCCTCAAGAGTAAAAGCACTATTATATATAAACTTGTAAGGGCAGCCATGCAAGCATAATCCGCAATAAATACATCCAGTGTTATCCTTATCATGAGAAAATTTGACTGCTAAACGAGAACTTCCAAAGTAAATTCCAGCTGTATTTAGCTGCTCTTTATTCTGCTCTAAATCTTTTAGAAGCATTGATGCCTGTTGGCTATATTGAAAATATTGAGCTTGTTTTGTATAAACTGGAAATAAAGATTTTAGAGAATCTTTTCCAACTCCTATTTTCATGAAATCTAATACAGCAGTGTAATAAGGAGATAAATCTTCAATTGATATAGGCCAATCTTTAATATCGTCAGAAAGGTATGGCATTACAGCTGCACCCCAGACTGTAGTTAAACCTCCTTTTGCAAAAGAAGGATTTGCAACTATTCCTTCAGCTGACAGAGGCATGTGCTTATTTACTTCTTTATACGGGTAATTAGAGCCATAAACTAATTTTTGTGATACGCCTTTAATTGTTACCTGTTTGTTTCCCTTTATTTTCTCTACTAAATGAAGATCCAATTGTTTTGACCTTTGTAATCTCTCTAAAACTCTAACCTTTTCAGGCTCTAATTCTATCCCAGCATCTAACATCGTTACATTAAGACCTTTCTTTACAAGTGCGTAGGCGCATGCTACTCCAGCAGGCCCAGAACCAACAACATATATCATAAAA
>CAZBGH010000045.1:0-10950 GCA_964491335.1 uncultured Methanosarcinales archaeon
TTCTCATATGAATATAGCATTATAGAAACTAGAACAATAAATGCTAAAAAATAAACTATGCGAACTATTTTCACCTTACATCATCCAGGATAAGCGAGATAATTACCTATTGCCAATATATCAATGGCTCCCTGCTTTAAAGCCCTAACAGCATCCCTAGGGGTACAAACTATTGGCTCTTCATGCATATTAAATGAAGTATTAACAAATATTGGCAACCCAGTTACATCTTTGTAGGCTTTAAGTATTTTGTAATAGCTTAGATTTTGTTGCTTACTAACTGTCTGTGGTCTTGCAGTGTTGTCAATATGATTCACTGCAGGGGCTTTCTTTTCTGCACCCGCTTTAACATCAAATGTAATTGTCATAAACTTAGCAGTAATCTCACCAGAGCTAAAATTATTATAGAAACTTTCTGCATACTCTCTCATTATAGAGGGTCCGAAAGGCATAAACTCAGATCTCTTCAACCTTTTATTCAACCAATCATTAATAGTTTTATCAGTTGGGTCTGCTAATATAGACCTATTCCCAAGTGCCCTTGGACCATATTCGATTCTACCATTAAACCTTCCAACTATTTTCTTTTTCTTCAGCAAATTAGCAATCTCTGTTTCTACATCATTATAATCTTTATATCTTAAATTAGATTTTTTCAGCTCAGATTCAATTTCTTCTGCATTGTATTCTGCTCCAAAATAAATATTATCTATTTCTATAGGCTTAGGCTTTTTTCCTTGCTCAATCATTTTATCTGCCCATACCTGCAATGCAGCTCCTACAGCTAAACCTCCATCACCCATGTTGGGATGCACAAATATTTTCTTAATGCCTTTTATCTCTGCAATCTTTTGATTAGCTTTAACATTTGCATAAGCACCGCCAGCAACAGCAATATATTTTCTCGGATATTTTTTCAAAGCATTCTCTACTAGCTCTACCATTACCTCTTCAAATCTTTTCTGCAGCCCAGCTGCAATATCTTCCCATCTCTTGTTCCACATTAGTGAATGCAATTTCCTGCATCCTTGATGCCCTGGGGTTAATCCAATTGTTCTGTAACTTAATCCTCTTACTTGCATTATATTTCTAAAAATATTGTAAGTTATATCAGGTTTTCCATAAGCAGCTAAGCCTGTAATTTTACCTTCATGCTTATTCGGCTCAAATCCAAGATTAAATGTAATATAGGCATAAATAGCAGCAGGAGAATGAAAAAAAGGTGTAGCAGCAATCCTTTTTATCTCATAATCCTCAATTATGTTCACGCTGGAACAATACCCATCGCCAGTTCCATCTGTTGTTACAAGTAATGTGTCATTGTCAAAGTTTGAGGTGTAAAACGCAGATGCAGCATGGCATTGATGATGCTCTACATACTTAACAGGCGCTTCAACACCTAATTTCTTCAGGTAACTCAAAACAGTTTTTCCCTTTCTCAGTTTTGAGTAAATTGCTCTGTAAGTATCTGCAAATAACTTACTTCCTACAAGCCATGGGAAAAGTTTTGCAGCAATATTCATTATCTCAATTCTAGTTGTGAGCTTACTAAAATTAGCATGCGCTCCTCCTCCTGGAGTAATATTAGAAAAAGCTACATAATCAATATCCTTCGGCTCAACTTTGGCAATTTTAAAAACCTCTTTAATTGAAAGCTCTGGTACTCCCCAGTATAACTTAATCCTAGTCAGCCTCTCCTCATTGATAGCAGCCAAAATTTTTCCATCTTCAATTATAGCTGCCCCAGAATCGTGAGAATTATGTACCCCTAAAATCTTCATTTTATAAAACCCTCAATAGGTTACCATTTTAAAAGCTTATTTAAAACTTATGTATCTAAAAGACCTAGTTGAAAATATTAAAATTATTGGCAAAACTTTATATTCTCTTCTAGGATTTACCTGCTAAAATGAGCTACTTTGCAATAATATTATTTTTCTTGTATACATGGTGTTTTGGCTATTCTGTAACAAGATTCCTCAAGAATGCAGAAAACTTTTTAGAGAGAAACTTAATGAGTATAGGTATAGGTTTGGGAGTTTTCAGTATACTCTCTGCTCTGCTTAACCTTTTAAGAATACCTTTAAACTGGTGGTTCTTCCTCATCCTATCCTTAATCTTTCCTATTTATGATTTATTTAGAAATTATAAAAAACTGTTAGAAGTTAAAAATCATTTTAAGTTTACTAAATCAAACTTATATGCACTAGTTTTGTTATTGGTTTTCTTTTTAACATTATATATGTATGTTAAAGGCTCATTTGCTTATCCATACTTAGAAGATGATGATTCATGGGAACATGCTCGGAGTATTAAATACATTTCAATTGAGAAGACAGCTTTTGAACCAAAGGAAGCTTTATCATTACCAGGCCACGGCTTATTTCATTATCTTGATCCATACCCTCCTAGCTATGGCATATTACTCGGAATGCTTCATCAAGTCTCCCCATCTTTGAACTGGACTCTTAAGTTCTTTAATTCACTAATTATTGCTCTATCAATAATCTTTTTTTTCTATTTTACCAAAGAATTCACAAGTAATTCTCAAAAGGCATTATTAGCAACACTAATACTTGCGGTAATACCAGCTTATATGAGCCATTTTATCTGGTCACTATCCCTTTCAATGGCTCTCTACTTTGTTGCATTTTATTGCATGGAGCGCATCAGGCATGATAAGAACTGGATGTATGCAACAGCCTTCGTCATAGCAGGTTTGTTAGTTACACAAACCACTACTAGCTTTAAATTTGCAATTTTCTTTATAATTTATTGGCTGATAAAAGCATTTATTGAGAGAAAATTCTTATGGAATTTACTCCTTGCAGCACCATTAGGAGCATCTCTAGCCTTTGCTTCCTGGTGGATCCCTATGTTTGTCAAATATGGAAATGTTTCTCATTTGATGCGTGGCCTTGGCCAATCCGGTATAGGATCAGTTTTTAATCCTAGTGCAAATATTTTCTATAAATTTTCAGATTTCTTTTATGCTAAAAGCCAGAACATGATTAACAGTCCTATTGGCATAGGTGTTGTTATTTCCTTGCTCAGTTTTATTGGCCTTGCATATTTATTATTTGCATTATTCTATTTAGTCTCTGATAAAGAAAAATCTGCAAAGTTTAGTTACATAGCAATACTTTTAGCATGGTTTGTCTTTAACCTTCTTTCTGTCTTAGGTAGCTATCTGCCTATTAGAATGGATTTTCACAGAAGCTGGATGCTATTAGCTTTTACAGTTGCTATTATTGCTGCAGAAGCGGTTTACCTTATTATAGAAAATCTAAGAAAATATAAAATTCCAGAAATCTTCACTATAATTGTAATAACTATAATCTTTGTAGGAATTTGGTTCACTTCTGGTATACATAAATATAGGTTTAATACTACCACTGGATGGCCCCCAGGGTTTATATGGAATTCAGCAGAAGAAATACAAGCCTACTATAATCTGAATAATTTACCTATAAACACAAAGGTATATCCAATGTGCGGTTCAGGTGACAAAAAGCTCTTAGGCTTTGATAAGCTAGTTTTATCTTGGAAGGATGAGGGTGCATGGGAATACAAAACTTTAGACAGAGCAGCACTAATGAAAGCAGAAGATGCAGCAAATTACATTAAAGCTAAAGGTTATGATTATCTAGTTATAGACGGAGATTGTGTCAAGCCTGAAAACCTTGGAAATGCTACAAATGAAAAAATACAGGAACTAGTCACATCTGGCAGGTTCAGACCTATATTTCAGAATCCAGGAGCTATTGTTTTTGCAGTTTCATGAACTCTTTGAACTTTTAATTTTCTTTTTTATGGTAGTATGTATTTAATTTTTCTGCCTTAACTTCTTAACAGCTTTCAAGAAAAGCTCAAATTCGTTCTTTCCAAAGCCATTTATTGAATATAGAGCTAAAAAGTATAAAACTATAGCAGTAGGAATGATTAGAAGTATATGCAAGAAATAAGTTATATAAATTCCTATTACCACTACCAAAGAGGCTACTAATGGTTTATAAATAGTCTTTAATATGTTAAAAGTATAACCCTTTTTCATAGAGAAGTAATACAACATTCCAAAGTTTAATATTTCTGTTAGCAGGGTAGCAAATGCAGCTCCATAAATCCCGTAAATAGGAATAAGCAATAGATTCAGAATTACATTAAAAATTAGTCCTATAAATATTGTAGTAGTAAACAATTTCTGTCTATCAATAGAATTAAGTAGAAATCCAATAAAATAATTGACAAATACAAAAACCTCTGCCCATATTAATATTTGAAGTGCTAGTATAGAATTTGCATATTCAGTTGTATAAAAAAATAATATTACCCTTTCAGCAAGTAAAGTTACGCTAAAGCCTATTGGTATTGCAAGTAAAAGTAAGTAATATACAGACTTCTCAAAAACTAAGTTCAAATATTTTTTATTCCTTAAATATAATAAAGACATTGCAGGGAACATTGCCACATTAAATAAAGTAGGTATAAAATTTAACCCATCTATTAACTTATAAGCAGCGTTATACCATCCGACTGCAGAATCTCCTGAAATAAGCATATAAAAAATCATTACAGTGTCTATCTTGAAATATATCACACTAAATATAGTTGCCATGCCAAATTGTAAAAATAAACTTTTATATTTCTTATAAAATCTTGCAGACTTACTAAAGGTATCAATTATACCTTTATTTGTAAATAATTCAAATGTATAAGACTTAGACGCCAGTAACTTAGATGCTAGTATTAACGCTACTATTAAAGTTAAAGCATAAGCAATTAAAAATATGCTAATAATTAGTAAAACAGTATAGTTTTTCCATAATAATAAAACTATCAGTAAAATAAAAGTAATAATTTTCTCAGAAACTTTAACAATGGCTTCATACTCAAGATGTTGGAACACGTTAAAAAACTTCCTGAAAAAAAAACTAAACTCAAGCAAAATCATTGCCAAAGTTGCTAGAATAACTGTTAGCCGAATAGTGGAAGATTTTTCTATTACTAGCATTACAATTCCAATCCCAGATATTGCGCATAAAGAGAGAAGCACTTTAATCCAGAAAATATTTCTTGCATATTCTTTTAATAAACTAGTTTTCCTGGAAGCATTTCTAATCATTAATGTTGACATTCCTAAATCTGTAAAAATCATTACTATCTGTGCTATTGCAAAAGCAAAAGAATAGACTCCAAACCCAGCATCTCCTAAGTATCTTGCCAATAGTATTGTAATAAAGAATCCTAATAAATGTGCAATTATCTCTCCTATAAACAAAGCTATAGTATTCTTTGCGATAGTTGTTGAGTCAGACATATCTTAGAAGGTTTAATAGCTTTATTTATATTTTACCTATTTAATATAGTAATATCCTAAATCCACAAGCTTTATAAAACAATCTTAATCTTTTGGCACTATGTATATCCTAGGAGTTTCATTTGGAGCCCATGATCCTTCTGCATGTTTATTAAAAGATGGCAAGATCATAGCAGCTGCAGAAGAGGAAAGATTTACCAGAAGCAAGCATGCCTATGGCCAGTTTCCAGCTAATGCTATTAAGTTCTGCCTTGATTTTGAGAAGATTGGGGTAAAAGATGTTGACTATGTAGCTTTTCCTTTTGAAGATCAAAGCCAAACATGGAAAAAGACCATCCCATATTTGCTGAAGCATTTCTATCATTATAAGAAAGCAGTAGGAGAGGCATTCTTTTATGAACTTTATGTATTTCTTACAAGTAAGGTAAGAAGAAATTTTAAAGATAAATTTAAACAAAATTTTTTTCAAATGCCTGAAATAAAATATGTGCCTCATGATATAAGTCATATGGCCTCTGCCTATTATGTGTCACCTTTCAAGGATAAGGATGCTATGATTCTGGATATTGAAGGAAGGGCAGAAATTGCCACAACAAGTTTCGCTGAAGGGAAAAATGGGGATATGAGAAAACTATTTGAGATAGATGTTCCAGACTCCTTAGGGCACTATTATGCAGCTTTTACAGAATTCTTAGGTTTTAAATCATTTTCAGGAGAAGGTAAAGTTATGGGTCTAGCTCCTTATGGAAAACCAGTATATGATCTAAAAGATGCAATTCAGCTTACTGATAAAGGTTTCAAGTACAATGCTGAGTATGGTATAATCCACCCGGGTCCTAAAATGTTACAGAGGTTTGGGAAGCCTAAGCAAAAAGATGCAGCATTTAATAACTTTCATCAAAATATAGCAGCTTCTGTGCAGAAAAGACTAGAAGAGGTAGGATTACATTTATTAAGTAAATTAGCATCTGAAGTAAATAGTAAAAACCTATGCTTATCTGGAGGAGTTGCACTTAATTGTAAAATGAATGGGGTTCTATGGAGAACAGAGTACGTTAAGGATATTTTTGTTCAACCAGTTTCTTATGATGGCGGTATCTCAATAGGAGCAGCTTTTGATGTATATAAGAAATTAGGCAAGAAATCAAAACATGTATTTGAGAATGTTTACTTTGGACCAGAGTATTCAAATGAGCAGATAAAGAAAATTTTGGACGAGTGTAAAATTAAGTACAAGTATTATGATGATATATCTGGTATTGCTGGCGACCTGGTTGCAAAAGATAAATTGATTGGCTGGTTTCAAGGAAGGATGGAGATGGGTGCTAGATCTCTTGGAAATAGAAGTATTTTTGCAAATCCTTTGAAAGCTGAAATGAAAGATATAATTAA
Source organism: uncultured Methanosarcinales archaeon (assembly GCA_964491335.1). GTDB lineage: Archaea > Nanobdellota > Nanobdellia > Woesearchaeales > JACPIF01 > JACPIF01. The sequence goes on from CAZBGH010000045.1 coordinate 6,710, forward strand.
TAAAAGAGTTAAGCATAGAGAGCCTTTCAGACCATTTTGTCCAAGTATGATTTATGAGGTTAAGGAAGAGTACCTTGAAAAACCAACCAATAGTCCTTTTATGATACTAGCCTTCCAAGTGAGAGAAAAGAAAGAAAAAGAAATACCAGCTGTTGTGCATGTTGACGGTTCAGTTAGGCCCCAGACATTAAAGAGGGAAGAGAATGAAAGATTCTATAAGTTAATAAAAGCATTTGAAGATAAGACAGGCGTTCCAGTTGTTCTTAATACCTCATTTAACATAAGAGGAGAGCCAATTGTATGTACACCATACGATGCTATAAGGTGTTTTTATGGAACAGGTCTTGATTATCTTGCAATTGGTAATTATCTGATAAAGAAAGAGGCCTAGAAAAATTTTAGACTAGTTAACATAACTAATAAAGAATACATGACAACTAAAAAATTAATATTAGGAGCCATTTACCCAATGCCTAGAAAGTACGGGGTAAGTATAAGGCTTGACAGGCTTGTATCTAGAATTAAGAAATTTAACTTACAAGAAGTAATACAAGATAGATGGTACGAGAACAGATTATTAAAATTATATTATATAAGTAAACAACTAAGATTAATTAAGAGCAATAAATTTAATCCAGACATAATATTCTCAGCTGCCCCCCTAATATCTGGCAGTCTTCCTGGGTTATATGCAAAAAAGGTCAAAGGAAAACCGCTTATCCTTGACTGGGATGATTCTTTCTACAATTTTAAGGAATTTACTCCAGAACCTTGGAAATTTGCCTACTGGGAATATCAAGCAGTTAAGAAATCAGATGCTATCATTGTCGTTTCAAAAAATCTTGCAGATACAGCAGCATATCTCAGGGGAAGCAAGAAAGACGTTTACTATATTCCAAATGGAATAGATATTAAAGAATTTAATCCAGTCAACTTTAATAATCAGAAGATAAAACAAGAGTTTGGTTACTCGTCTAGTGACATCATAATCTTGTTTATCGCACACATTGGCTTTGTTGCAGGAAAGTTTGTCGGTAAAGAATTAATAGATGCTGCAAAAGAGATTATCTCAGAAAACAAGGATACAAAATTCTTAATAGTAGGCTATGGTAAAGGGCTTTCATTATTGCAAGAATATGTCCAGGAAAATCAGCTTATGCAATATTTTAAGTTTACGGGATTTGTTAATAATAAAGAAATGCCAAACTATATTGCAATAGCAGATATCTGCCTAGATGTGATTTGGGATCCAGCTAAGTTTAATATGCAGAATAGGAGTTCAATGAAACTCAAGGAATATATGGCAATGGCAAAGCCAGCAATAAGTTTGAGAGTAGGCGAGAATATAACAGACATGGATAAAGGAAAATGTGGGGTTTTAATAGATTACAAACATGAAGAGATAGTTAGTGCCATCAGAAAGTTAATAAACGATATAAAACTAAGAGAAAAACTTGGAAAAGCAGCAAGAAAAAGAATCATAGCTAAGTATAATCTTGAGAAGCAGGCAAAGCAGCTTGAAAATATTTTAGAGAAGTATTTACAGAATAAATAATTAGATCTTAACATTAAATAATCATAACTTTTAAATAACATTCTTGAACTTCTATATCCAATGGACGAATATAAAAAAAGGATTAAGGATGATATTTATAGCAGATTCCACATTAGTGTCTTGAATCAAGAAGGAGATGCAAGGAATACAGCTTTTAATATAGTTAATAAGAAAATTCTAGATAAATTCAATAAATACAAAGTTAAGAAAATTTTAGAAGCAGGTTGCGGTGATGGAAGGTTTCTATTAGAAGCAAAAAGAGCAGGCATTGAACCGTATGGTTTTGATTCCAATCTTGATTTAGTTACCTACTGTAAAAAGAAAGGTATAGACGCAAGACAAGCAAATCTATCAGAAAAGCTGCCGTATAAAGATAATACGTTTGACGGAATTTATTGCACAAATGTGGTAGAGCATACAGAAGATCCAGATTTTGCAATCTATGAACTTTACAGGATTTTAAAGCCAGGTGGATTATTAATAGTTCTAGTTCCAGATATGGATTATACCTTATTCTATGATGACTGGACGCATATAAAGCCATTTACTAGAAGAACTATGGAGAACATTGCAGTTGGTATTGGCATAAAGAAGTATAAAGTATATATGTTTTATCCACCAATTTTAGTTAAGTATTGGAAATTTCCTCCAATCAGATACATTAACTGGCTACTGGCTAAAAGGCCATTTGCAGATATTGTAAATCTCTTTTTGAGAAGAGTTTTCCATATTTATAGACATTATATTATTCTAGAGGCAAGCAAATAAGATTAGAGTTTTAATCTAGACAAAATTTTAATAAGGATCTAGTTTAATAATATTAACTGTTTAAAGGCTAAGTGCCTTCTTCATTGCTCTTGCCATCAAATTGTTTTTATCTAGGAAATTTTTTATCTTAATCATCATTCTTGGCTCAAATCCAAGTTTCCAGAAATTATGTTTTAATCTGAACTCTGATATTTTTCCTGCTAACTTCCATGCAGGAGAGAGATGTTTTTTAGTTAACTGGTGAGTCTTCATCACTGTTAATACATAGAAATACACCTGAAAGTTTAATAGCCAGTTCGGATCTTTAATCCATCTCAGATCTTTTGGGTTGACAAATAATCCAACATCAATCTCTTTATCTGCCCAGTCTCTCAAAGATCTTGGCTCATCAAATCCCCCATACTGTTTCGCATACTCGTAAATCTCGGTGCCTGGGTAAGGCCTTAATAATCCTGGTGAGTAAAATAAGCCATTTGGGGATATATCCTTAAGTTTTAATATAAGTTTAGCAGTGGCAAGCATCTCTTCTCTAGTTTCAGTTGGAAAACCTATTATAAAATTGCCAATAGGTATTATACCATATTTCTCGCACTGCTGCACAGCTCTTATTGTATCTTCAACTACACAATCCTTTTTCATTAGCTTTAATATCCTATTACTGCCAGATTCCATACCCATTCTTAAAGCAAAACACCCAGACTTCTTTATTAAAGCAAGAAGCTCGTCATTCAATAGCTTTTCATTAAATTGATCAACCCTTGCGTTTGATTCCCATGTAATATTATAGTTCTTTTCTATTAAATGCTCTGCTATAGCTCTGACTTTATTTTTTTCAACAAAGAATAACTCATCACAAAACCAGATATGATTGAGGTTATATGTTTCAACTAGATGGTCAACAAGCTGGAACACTCTATCAAGGGTTTGTACTCTATACCTTTTAAAAACATCCATTGTATTTGGGCAGAAGTTACATCTGTATGGGCATCCTCTAGTTGTATTAATATCTAAAGCTCTCATCTTTCTAATCTTTCCAAGATTGGTTAAAAATTCTCTTTCAATATACCTGTTAATATCCAATAACTCATATTTTGGAATAGGCAATTCATTAGGATTTATTCCTGGATGCATAGGATTTATTATAATTCGGGCATCTTTCTTATATACCAAACCTTTAACAGTATCAATATCTCTTTTCTTACCTTCTAGGAATTTAATTAAGTCAAGTAAGGGGTACTCAACCTCTCCATAAAGAACATAATCTATTGTTTTATCTTGAATTGTATGTAAAGAAAACATTGTAGGATGTACACCACCCCATATTATTGGAATGTCCTTATCATATTTCCTAATATACTCTGATAGATATAAGCCGTGCTTGATTTGTACAGTTGTGATTCCAAATGCAACACACAATGTATTAGGCAACTCTTTCTTTAATCTCTCAAGAGTTTCCTTTTTTGTGTATGCTCTTGCGTCAATTACCTTAACGTCATAATCGTTGTGGTCTAACCAAGTGGCAATATTAAGAATTCCAATTGGAACAGATTTGTATCGATCAAAATCTATTTCTCCTTCTTCAATATCTGGAGATGATGAGGGGTATACTAAAATAATTTTTGATTCTGGCATTTTATCATGATTTTTTAATTTTTTACTATTAGATTTTTATCTTATTTTTATTATTTGCAACGAGGTGTTTCAGTGGTGCTTGTTTGTCCGCCACATATAGCTGGACATCAATAATAGGCGGACTACTGCATACACAAAGTCACACGTTTGTGAGTTATTACAATTTAAATAAATCTTGATGGATCGTATGCAAATTATTATATTATCTATCTATTTTTTGCCTTTTTATCTAAGTCTAGCTCGTCATCTTGTACATATTCCAAGCCATGTTTTAAAGCAACATAAG
>CAZBGH010000046.1:0-10852 GCA_964491335.1 uncultured Methanosarcinales archaeon
TAACTGCTTTACAAAAGCGTTGAAGTCATATTCAGGTCGCCAGTATTCATATGGTCTTTTGCTTTCAATTCCGTAATCTGCATATCTCTCTTTAGGCACTCTCATAACGATAGGGGTTCCTGTAATCATGGCAGAGCCGTCATTAACAAATGTCTTGAGGAAACTGACTTTTTCAATCTTAAATTGCATCTCCCCAATGTTAATAGGTTTTGTGTTATGCATAAGAGCAGATAACTTACCATACAAATAATAAATAAAATCTTTATCTGGAGAAGAAATTATTAAAGTCCTTATAGCTCCTGTTTTCATATCCGCTGGCGGCAAAAGGTTAGAAAAAGAATAAAATTTATACCCCTTATTATCATGTTTGTTGAAGTACTTTGAATCTTTCTGTAGAGAATATAGAAAACCTCTTAATTTACTATAATACTTTAAGTCATAATAACTATCTTTCATTGATTTGAATTTGATTAATAATCTAATGTTCCCCACTCTCCAACTTGGATAAATAATAACTAGAATATAAACTTTACTTAGCAACCCAGAAACCTTTTTATACCTTATTCTTACTTTTATCCCTTGCAGAAATCAAAACTAGGATTAAGGAATGCAACACAATAAATTTAAATAGTTCATAAGTTTAATAGGCTAAAGGAAATATGCAACAAATCTTAATAGAGAGGATACTGAAAGAGAATAAAAAGCTAAAAGACGAAAATAAAATACTTAAAAGAATGATAAATGATAGAGGAAACTATAAACTTGGTTATTTAATGAGCAAATTGAGCGAGTCGCTAAAGAGACTGAAGCAAGGCAAGTATTATACAAGAGAACAGCTAGGATTATAGGTTTAAATACCCATTATTTAATCTTTCCTTGAATATCCTTTAATTTCTGAGTTTTAATTTTATCTATAGTTTTTTGCTGAACATTTTTGTGAGCAAATTCAAACACATATACCGTTCTTAGGTCTTCAATAGTTGTATAATAAAGCCTGTAACTGCCCATAGCCTATATAAACCTCTCTTATTTGCCCTTTTGAGCCCTCAACAAATTTACCTATATTTTCTGGATTAAATTCAAGCCTATCTATAATTTTAGAAATCTGTTCCTTCTGTATTCTTGATTTTTTAATTTGTTTTCCAGCTTCCAAGTCAAATATAACCTTATAATTAGCCATTTATAGCTGTAGATTATTGCCTTTTAAAATATTTTTGATTTCTTTTTGAGAAACTAAAGCTAGGATTAAAGAATAGAGTCCAGAAACCTTTTTATACCCTATTATTACCTCTAATTCTTATGCTTGATATTAAACTTATTAGGGAGAAGCCCGAGGTTGTTAGGAAAGATCTTGAGAAAAGAAATAACAAAGAAAAACTTACTTGGCTGCATGAGATTATAGAAGCTGATAAGCAGTGGAGACAATTAAATATTGAGATTGAAAAGTTAAGGCATTCTAGAAATAATATTTCTGAGGAGATAAATCAGGCTAAGAAGCTGAGTAAGGATATTTCTGAGATAGTACAGAGAGCTAAGATTATTCCTGAGTTAATTAAAGATAAAGAAGAACTGGCTATAAAATTAAAGGAAAAGGTTGACTATATTTTAATGAGGTTGCCTAATATTCTTCACAATAGTGTGCCAGTTGGAAAGGACGAAAATGACAATAAAGTTATAAGAAATTTTGGTAAGATCCCTAGGTTTAAGTTTCCAACTAAGGATCATATTGATGTTGCTCTAGGCTTGAATATGGTTGAGCTAGAGAGAGCTGCAAAGATAGCTGGCAGCAGGTTTTATTTCTTAAAGGGAGAGTTAATGCTTTTAGATATGGCTTTGATGAAATATGCAATTGATTTTATGTACAAAAAAGGCTTCACTCCAGTATTCCCACCATTCATGATGAGGAAAAAGCCTTATGAAGGTGTTGTTGATCTATATGATTTTGAAAACGTATTATATAAGATTGAAGGAGAAGATCTTTATATGATAGCAACCTCTGAACATCCACTAACTGCTCAGTACATGGATGAGACACTGCAAGCTTCTCAGTTACCTATTACTTTAAGTGGATTTTCAACTAATTTCAGGAAAGAAGCTGGAGCGCATGGTAAGGACACAAAAGGAATTTTTAGAGTACACCAGTTTAATAAAGTAGAACAAGTAGTTATTTGTCACCCAAAAGATTCTTGGAAATGGCACGAGCAATTGCTTAAAAATGCTGAGCAATTTTTTAAGAGTTTAAAGCTGGCTTTCAGAATAGTTAGTATCTGTACAGCTGATATTGGCATAATTGCTGCAAAGAAGTATGATATTGAAGCTTGGATGCCTGCTCAAAATGCTTACAGAGAGACTGTTTCATGCTCTAACTGCACTGACTATCAGGCAAGAAGATTAAACATCAGATATGAAGGAAAGAACGAGAAAGGGTTAGTGCACACATTGAATAGCACTCTAGTTACTGATAGAGCTATTGTTGCAATACTTGAGAATTTCCAGCAGAAAGATGGCTCTGTAAAGATACCAAAGGTGTTGCACAAATACATGAATGGTATAAAAGAGTTAAAGACAGAGGAAACTCAAAAGATAAAAAGAAAGAAAAAATAATATTAGAAATCATAATTGCAAACAAATCACTTTGTATCTGCGAGTAGTACATTAATAGATAAATAATATAATAATTTGCATTACGACGCCTCTTTCAGAGGCTGTGCCAAAAGTCCGCCGATCCGTGATGTGACATTAATGAAGCGGACATGGAGACAAAATACACGAACGTTGCAAAGTTTAACAATATTAAAAATCCTAATAATATCCTATAAATAATATAAAAAGAGGCTGAAATGCGCATAAGCGGAATTGCCTATATCATCCTTGGCTCTTTTATTGCTGGTACAAGTTTCTATATATTTAAAGGTAAGCAACTGCTGATGTTCTATATAATTTCCGGGGCTTTAATATCATTTGGTATTCTAAAATTAATGATAGATAAAGTTAGAGAACCAAAATACGAAAAGATGCCAAGACAACCTAGACAAACTTTTAATCAGAGAGGTCAACCAACTTATACATCAAACCAACAATATAGATACTGCCATAGTTGTAGTGCCTTAATTAATTATAACCAAAATTTTTGTCATAAATGCGGAGTTAGGGTAAGATAGTATAGTTTGGTAAAGAAGTGCCTTTAGCATTAGAAGCTTTAGATGCTATACTGCTTATTGGTTGGATAATGCATTTAGAGGCTAAGCATAGAATTTCTAATAAGATTTAGGCTAGCTTTACTCTTATAATCTTATCGTCATTAAAACTAGGAATTCCTCTGCCATCTCTATTGCTAGTTGCTATGTATAAATAACCATTATGCACAACAGCATCTCTTATCCTGCCAAAATTAGAAAATAGCTCTTCTTCATATAAGATGTTACTCTGTTTATTAAAAACAATCTTTCTAAGCTGAGTGCCTCTCAAACCTGCTACATATAAGGCATTATTGTACAACGCAATGCCAGATGGAGCAAGAGTAAATTCTGTATAGCACCTTATAGGATTCGTATATTGCTCTGAGATTTCATTGCACTGTACTTCTGGCCACCCATAATTTTTACCTTTAAGAATTATATTTATCTCATCATTTCTAGTAGGCCCATGCTCAGATGCATACATATGCCTAGTAACTTTATCCCAGGCTATACCTTGAGGATTTCTATGTCCATAGGAATAAACATAGTTATTAAAAGGATTATCATCTGGAATAGTGCCGTCTTTATTAACTCTTAATATTTTGCCAGCTAGAGAATTTATGTCTTGAGCTGATGACGGCTGAGTTGCATCCCCAGTAGTGATATACAGTTTTCCATCAGGAGCAAATTTAATTCTGCCGCCGTCATGAAACCTTGCATTAGGAATGTTCTCCAAAAGAAGAAATTCTTGCTCTAACTTTCCATTTAGAACAAACCTAGAAACCCTATTACCCTTATCATATGTATAATACAAATAAATAAACATATTTTCAGTAAAATCTGGGTCAACTGCTATTCCTAATAAGCCAGACTCACTTATCTCACTAACATTAATTTTTGCTAGCACTTTAATATTTCCATTGTCTAAAATATTAACCCTTCCATTTCTCTCAGTAAAAATCATTCTATTATCTGGAAGAAAGTCAATTGACCATGGCGTATCAAGGTTTTCAGCTAAAATTTCTATTTTAAAACCTTGCTGTTTAATTGGTTTTTGAAATAGATAAAATAATACTATTAAAAGTAAAATAATAATTGCTATAAAAATAAAATTTCTCTTCTTCATAGTTTCACTCGTATCTTAGAGCATCAACAGGCTTTAATTTTGAAGCTCTGTAAGCAGGAATTGCTCCTGCAATCATACCTATAATTATTGACAAGAATAATGCCTCAATTAAAAGACTTATTGGAACAACTGTTCTTACACTTCCACCTGGCCCTAGTCCTGCCAATATTTTTGGAAGCACTGCTGAAATTGCAGAGCCTAAACCAATTCCCAACAATCCTCCAACTAATCCAACTAAACCTGAATTCAATAAGAAGATTATCATAATGTCAAAGTTTCTTGCTCCAATTGCTTTCATTATTCCTATCTCTTTTGTTTTTTCAAGCACAGAAGTAAACATTGTATTTGCAATTCCAACAGCTCCTACGATTAATGAGACTGCAGCTATTGCACCTAGAAATATAGTAAAAGTTTGGGTAATATCCTGCAGTCTTTCCTGAGTTGCTTTTGATGATGTAATACTAAAATCCTTATTCCTCGCAGTAACATGCCTAGATATAGTAAGCTTCGAGTCTATTTCACTTACAATTTGGTCAACTAAATTTGTGTCGCTTGCCTTAATCACAATAGAATCAAATTTTTCACTTCCAGCATCTTCCAATATGTCTCTTGCTTGGTCTATTGGCATAATTATCCTATTGTCATCTCCGCCAAAGCCACCAGATTCTTTTAGGATTCCAACAACTTTAAACAATCTTCCTTCAATTGAGATGCCCCTGTTCAATACGAATGGTTGCTTGAAGGTTGATTTTACAACTCTGTTTCCAACGACAATAACATTTGTATCACCTGGATTCAGATACCTTCCTGATTCAAGTTCTGTTGTAACTATATTTCTCCATGCTAAGGGATCAACTCCTTGGACAGAGACAGTAGCGCTCTCAGCAAGGTAAAAAACTTCTGCTCTTCCAGATACTATTCCATTGATAAAGCTTACTCCTTCTACTGATTTAATAACCTGTATGTCTTTATCTGTTAAATTCTTTGCTGTTGAAATTATTGATGATGAACCAGAAGTTCTAAAGCTCTCACTATGCCCAAAACCTCCTCTAAATCCGCCAGACGCTCTTTCAAAGCCAGGAGAAATTGTAATTAAATCTGCTCCTAATCCGCTAAACCTTTCCTGAACATTAAGTTGAGCCCCTTCTCCAATTGAAACTATTGCTACTATAGCAGCAACTCCTATAACAATTCCGATTATTGTAAGCCAGCTTCTTAGCTTGCTGTGCAGCAGGATGTTTAAGGCAAGTTTGAAGGATTTTTGAAGTTCCATTTCCTAATTTTTTCAATTTGAAAATTTAGTATTAGGGTTTTTTATATATTTCTTTCTTTTAACAATATTCATTATTTTTTCCCTTAATCCCTTTTTCTTGTAAAGAATAAAACCAAGCACTAAAACAACAGCTATTATTAAGGCGTAAAGTGTTTGGCTTTGCCAGTGGCTTGTTTCTTGTCCAATCACTTGAGTGCCAGAACCACTAGAAGTTGTCCTAAATTGTATTGGAACATTCTTTTCCACACTTCTTCTCTCTCCGGTTGTATCTGTGTAGTCTATAATTACTCTGAGATTGTTGCTCCCTGTTCCAGCTTGGTTTCTTAGCCTTTGCAAGTCTTCCTGTGAAAGTCTTTGCCCACCCTGTCTGCTAAAGTTTGCCATTCCGCTTTGAACAATCTGGAACGATACAATCGTGTAATCACCTTTGTCAAGATTTCCTATTATAGCAGAATTACTCCCAATAACTCGAAAACCACTTTGCTCAGGTATCCTTACAGAAACTGATAATGCTGGATTATTGCCAGTATTGGAAACTGAAATGGATGTTTGACCTTGCGAACTTTCAGAGAATGCTACATCAAAATCTGTTTCTCCTCCTACAAGTACTCCTGCCTTGGTATTAATGGTTGTAGAAGTTGCATTAGTCAGTGATTCATATTTTAGTGTTAGATCTAGTTGGTAGAGTCCAGGCTGCGCATTTACGTCAGCTACTACTTTATAAGCCAGTTCAATTGACTGTCCAACATCAAGGTATTTGATGTATTTTGTATCATCTGAATATACAGGCAGCACAACCCCTTTTGGCTCACCCCATGAGAAGATAATATTTTGTAGAAGTGCACTTCCTATATTAGTGATGGTAAACTTTATATCAGTCTCCTTACCAGGTTCTAATTTTGCCTTATCAACATAAATTATCTGGGCAAATTCTTTACTAGTCACTTCTATCCTGAAAGTTTGAATAGTCCATCCGCCAATGCCTACCCTATACCTCACTTTGAGTTGATGGCTCCCTTTAGTTGCATCTTTATCTACTTTAAGTCTATATTTTATATTGATAAAGTTCTCTCCAGCTTGGTATGCTCTCACAGTTCCTAAACTCTGGAGTGCTGCTCCATCTATTACTGTGAAAGGGTATTCTTCAAGCAGTTCAATTTGGAAATTCTCAGCAGCAGAAGCTCCTGTGTTCTGGACACTAAACCGTGCTTCAACAGGCTCACCGGCCCGTGCTGGATTGGGATTTTGATTCAGTAAAGCAACTCCTATAATAACAGATTCGGTTTCTGCTATAACTAGACTTATAGTAGCTATTAAAAAAGCCATTATACATACTAAACGTAATACCCTTTTCATGGTTATCCTCCTTTTACAATTTGACCATCTCTTAGTTGAACAATTCTTTTAGCATAACTCGCTAGTTTCATATCATGAGTTACCATGATTATTGTTTTTCCTTTTTTTTCCCATAGATCTTCTAATAGAGTAACAACATCGGTACCTGTTTTGCTGTCTAAATTTCCAGTTGGCTCATCTGCAAGAATCACTTCTGGATTATTAGCCAGACTTCTTGCAATAGCAACTCTTTGCTGTTGGCCCCCTGAAAGTTGTGATGGTAAATGCTCCATTCTATCTCCAAGTCCAACTAAGTGCAGAATTTCTGTTGCTTTTTCTTTAGCTTTATCAGTTGGAACATCCTGAAATTCCAAAGGCAACATTACATTTCCCAAAGTATTTAAAGTTGGAATTAAATGAAACTGCTGAAAAATAAATCCAATCTTCTTTCCTCTGATCTGAGCTAAATCTGATTCACTTAACTTTGAAATATCTTTACTATCCAAATAGATACTACCCTTTGTTGGCAAGTCTAAACAGCCCACTAAGTTCATCATAGTACTTTTTCCAGAGCCACTAACCCCTGTTATCGCCACAAATTCGCCTTTAGTTATTTGTAAGCTAACACCTTTAAGGGCTGGAACTTCTATTTCACCCATTTTGTAAATTTTCCAGATATTTTTAAGATTGATTATTTCTGATTTTATCATTTTTATCATTCTATCATCTATTTTATATTTTTAAGTATCTTTTTAGGCTTTTGTGAAACCCTCGCTTCGCTCGCCAGCATCTGTCCTCGCTATTCTATGTCTTATAGTCAGGCTCTGCGTTCCCGTAGGGAGCAACCCCTCGCGACGAGCTTAACAGTTTTATAGACGAGCTGCGGTATTGATGCTGGGAAGGGTTTCATATTAGCCCTCTTTTTAATAAAATTTATATATCTTAAGAGGTTTTTCTGAAACATGGTGAAACGAAACGCCTTATAAATGCTTCTTGAAACAAGATGAAACGAAACAACATGAAACGAGAAAATATAAAATCTGGCACCAAAAGAAAAATTTATTGGTTTATAGCTATAGTCAGTTTAATATATGGTGGAATCCTTTTATTCCTTTTTCTTAGCTTATCCTATTTGACTTATGTAAAATCACAATTTGCTGCAGCTAGCTTACAATTTGGAAATGTATCTTTTAGCTCTGGAGTGGCAAGGCATGCAATCAGATTCAAGTCAATATCACAGATTGTCTTGACTTTAACATTCTTAGGGTCATTAATTGCATTATCTGCTGGGGTATCACTTCTCAGACTTTTAAGAACAAAAGAAACAAAAGAACTTAAAAGGGATGTAATTGAGTCTATGATAATGCCAGATGAAAAAAATGTTATAACGGAATTGGAAAGAAACAATGGAGAATTAACACAATCAGATTTGGTAAGAAAGACTAAATTATCAAAGGTTAAAGTACATAGAATTGTTAAAAGATTAGAGTCATTAGGTATTGTAAGTAAATATCCTTACGGGGTTACCAATAAAATTAAGCTAGAAAAGATTCTAGAAGAGTAAGAAACATAGCTGATAGCATAGAAAACATTATAAAACCTTAAAGTATATCCTATAATATAGTCAACCAACAAAGTAATTAAGTGGTTTTCCTATGTCAAAGTACCCAAAAGATTAAGTTGGGGTACTAAGATGATAAAGATGTTACTTGATGTTCCATCTTTCATAGAACTTAGTGAGGGGTATAATTATGGGGCTATTTAACAACATGCTTGGTTCAGATGAAACATTATTTAAGAACGAGCTAGCTTTAGATTTTAATTTTATGCCAAAGTTGATTCCATATAGAGAGCCACAGCAACACTATATTGCATCATGCATTAAGCCATTGTTTCAAAGTAGAAATGGGAAAAATTTGCTGGTTTACGGCAAGCCAGGTATTGGAAAAACTTTGGCTTGCAGGCACGTGTTAAGAGAGCTGGAAGAAGAGACTGAAGAAATAATACCTGCTTATATTAACTGTTGGCAGAAAAATACCTCTTTTAAGATTTCAATTGAGCTTTGTGAGTTTTTAGATTATAGGCTAACACATAACAAGAAAACTGATGAGTTATTTGATGTTATCAAGAAGATTCTTAACAAGAAGTCAGTAGTATTTGTTTTTGACGAGATAGATAAAGCAGAGGATTATGATTTCTTATATGCGATACTAGAACATATCTACAGGAAAACTATCATCTTGATAACCAATCATAAAGACTGGGTTTTAAGTATTGAGGAAAGGTTAAAGTCAAGGCTAATACCAAATATGCTAGAATTCATGCCATATACTGCAAAAGAGACAGAAGGTATTCTCAGGCAAAGAATGGAGTACGCCTTTGTGCCTGATGTGATGCTTCATAGTGCATTTTTGAAAATAGTACAGAAAACTGTTGAAATGCAAGACATTAGAGCTGGCCTTCACCTAATGAAAGAGGCAGCTTTAACTGCAGAAGGTAGGAGTTCTAGGGCAATTGAAGATGAGGATGTTGCTCAAGCTATCAGTAAACTTGAAGAATTTACAATAAAAAGTAGTACTGACTTAGAAGAAGACGAAAGGTTTATCTTAACAATAGCCAAGAGTAATTCTGGTAAGAAAATAGGAGACCTGTTTAAGTCATATCTAGCCTCTGGAGGTATCTCTAGCTATAAGACATTCCAACGTAAGATTAAGAAGTTAGAGCAGAACAAATTTGTTTTAGTATCAAAAACAGAAGGTGGTGCTGAGGGCAATACTTCTATAATTAAATATAATTCTGGACAGAGCAAGAAATTGACTGATTTCTAGTTGTATAATAATTTATAAGAGCATAATATGATTTTGCTGTGTCCACTGTATACAACTTCTATTACCTATAGTTAAAGCCTTTATAGACTTTTAAGGAGTCCACTGGTCACAGGTCACGCCTTGACGTGAGATATTTAAATTACCTTCTTCTTATAATAAAGTAAATTGAATAAAACAAAATTCGCCATTTGCTTATCTTTAAGGAAAGAAACAATTAGTATACCATGAGGTGGCTGAAATGATAGACCTAAGAAAAGAAACAATAGAGATGTTGTGTTATCAGAGTTTAAGAAACTTAACACTAAAAGCAAGTGGAATTAACCCTCATCCCAAGCTAAGGCTGAGGAATTAAGAGACAAAGGTGATTGAAATGCAAGAATTTAACAAAGAATACGACATCTACAACGAAGAGTTCCTAGAGGACTCAGTAGAAGAGGATGAAATATCTGACTTGGAAGAAGGTTTTATGAAAGGTTACCTAGGGGCCTGATAACTCTATATAATTATACTAGCGTAGTCTTACAAGTAGTCCTGCAATTTAATCTCTGCAATAAGAGAAAGCAGGCTACTTCCCATAGTCTCTAGTAGGGGTGGTAAATATAGTCACTCACAAAAATAATTAAGTGTTGTTTTGTTCGTTCCTATATACATTCGCCAAGAACATACTCGTTATCGTTCGTAGGTTTGAGCTAAACTCAAACAGTTCCTAAAAACTTTCTTGGCTCAGCATATCTTTTTATATATTAACCAATTACTTGTTTTATATGTCAAAAATAATTACAGTAAATGATTATTTTAAAAACAAAAATAAAATTCTCAATCATATTAAGAAGGGTTTAGTTTTTATCTATCCTACAGACACTATTTATGGAATAGGTTGCGATGCAACGAATGTTAGAGCTGTTTCTAGATTGAGAGAGGCAAAAAAAAGAGATAAAAAACCTTTTTCAATAATAGCTCCTTCAAAATCATGGATTAAGAGGAATTGTGTAGTTAATAATAAGGCTAAGGAATGGCTAGATAAACTTCCAGGGAAATATACATTAATTCTAAAATTGAAGAGTAATAAGGTTATTGCGAAGAATGTTAACCTAGGAACTGGTAAAATTGG
>CAZBGH010000047.1:0-10770 GCA_964491335.1 uncultured Methanosarcinales archaeon
GCAGTTCTGTACTTGCTAACTAGGCTCATTTGCAAGTTGTTTTATTATATGTATTTCTATGGAAGGCGGACATGGGAGACACAAAGTGACTCGTATGCAAAATATGTTATTATTTTCTTCTTATTATTAAAATTATTTTTGTGGCTTCCTATATTTTATGTAAAGGATTTTACTTAGACATCTGATTACGCATTTTAACTTTCTGGATGGCGTTGTTCCAGGAACTCTTTAAACAAACCCTTCTTTCTTGCCAATTCATTGAACTTACCCTCCTGTACTATCTTACCTTTGTCAAATACTAATATTCTATCAGAGTTCTTTAAGGTAGTTAATCGGTGTGCAATTGCAATCATCGTTTTATCTGAGAATAACTTCTCAAGATTCTTCTGTATAATTATCTCATTCTTATTATCTAGAGCTGATGTAGCTTCATCAAATATCAATACGTCAGGGGATTTTAAAATCAACCTTACTAAAGCAAGTCGCTGTTTCTGCCCTCCACTCAAATTGTTACCATTCTCCGAAACTTCTCCATTAAACCCGCCCAACTTATTCTTAATTTCTTCATAAATATTGGCTTTTTTAGCAGCTTCAATTATTTCTTCATCCTTAACTTCTCTAGAGCAGCCATAAGTGATATTCTCTTTAATTGTTCCTGTAAAAATATATGTTTTTTGAGGAACATAAGCAATTCGCTGAGCAATTTCTTCTCTTTTTAAATTTTTTAAGTCTTTACCCAATAATAAAATTTTTCCTTCATAATTATGAACTAAACGCAACAAGATTTTTATGAATGTTGATTTTCCACAGCCTGAAGCACCAGCTATACCTAATTTCTCTCCCTTAGAAATTTTAAGATTAATATTGTCTAGAACTAAATCTTTCCTCTCAATATACTTGAATGATAAATTACGAATTTCTAAGATATTCTTCTTTTCTTTTTCTGCTTTACTTTCTTTAGTATTAAACGACTCATCTAGCGGCTGGGTGCTTAATTTATGCAAATCTTGGACTTTAATAGAACTCTCATGCGCTTGATCTAAAATTCTATGAATCTCCCTTAACGGGCTAGTTACGCTAATAAAAAGGATAGAGTATGTCAAGATATCACCTTTTGTAATTGTTCCATTAACAGCAAAATAGATAGAGATACTAACCACCAAAAAATAAAAGAATGCTTCATTCAAATATTTTGCAGCATCATAAAATGCCATCCAAATATGGTGTTTTATCTCAATTTTTCTCAATTTTTCAGAGATGTTTTCAACTTTTTGAACTTCAGTATTAGATGTATAGCAACTCGAATAGTTTCTAATCCCCCCATCATTTCAACAACTTTTCCATCAATTTCTTCTTTTCCCCTTAGCAGTGAAACACGAATGCCTTTCTGCGAAGAAATTTGCTTAATGACAATGAATAACCCAGATGGTATAACTAGGATCATAAATGATGCTAATGCTGGTTTTTGATAGAAAGCAATGGATAGAGCAGCAATGGCTGAAAAGAAAGTAGGAAAGAAGTCTAAGAAACCTAACTTAAGTAATCTAATAAGCCCTTCAATAGAACGAAAAATTCTACCGTGTAAAGTGCCAATTTGATATTTGTTTATGAATTGTTCAATATCTGTTCTAAGCAAATGATCAATGATTTTCACTGTTTGCTTTTTCTCAGTCTGCGTTGCAACATTTTCAATAAGGTACTTCCTGACAACTGTTAGAATCTCTTTTAAAATAATTAGAATAACTATCCATACAAGAAATGGAATTGCAACACTAAAAGTCGGTCTATCTAAACCAATAATTTTGTCAACAAATCTTCCTAAAATTACAGCTGGAAAATTTGCAAGGAAGCCAGTCATAAGCATGATTATAGTTGCAATAATTAGACTGACTTTCTCTTTTTTGTCTAGCAAATGGGAAACTATTTTGAATCCTTGGAGTATTTCTTTAAATTCTTTGAAAATTGCCATTTAATCTCTCCTTCCTTTTTGCCGCATAAACATTTCACCTTTGAAACATCGGAATTCCATCAATCTAAATGATTGATGATTTGACAAACTAAAATACATTGCTGGAATTCCGACTGTGCTCAAATGTCGGAAATTATAAATTTCCGAACACCCCGAAAATGCCGTGCATTTTCGATGAACCACTGAATAACCTTTGCAAAGTAGCATCCCACCAGTCCATCGGAAATCATAGATTTCCGAGTGTGCTCGGAAATCGCCTTGCGATTTGCCGACATATGACTGGTGGTTTTTGACACGCCTCGAATAGAAACACTTTTCCAATGCAAATTCTCACAGCTCATTCTCCACGCAAAATATCGGCCTGAATTTTGTTTTCTTTTTCTCGCTAAACAATTTTTCCGATAGTATGATGGACTTTGCAGGCTTGTATTTCTCAAGGAAGCTAGCAAAGGATTTTGTGAACTGTGCCCTTGCAAGATTTGACTTAATTTCAACAGGCATAATTTTGTTATTTTTTTCCACAATAAAATCAACCTCTGCCATTGACTTTGTGCGCCAGTACTTAAGCTCTATACCTGCTTTCATCAATTCAGAGGCTACAAAATTCTCATATAAGCTTCCCTTATCAGGCCTGTTTTCAATTGGCTGAAAATTTCTTATAACAATGTTCCTGAAGCCAGAATCCAGAAAAAATGCCTTTGGGGATTTTACAAGCTCTGTTCTCTTATTAGTATGGAACGGCAGGCTTCTTTTCAATACAAAAGTTTTCTCAAGAATGTTAAGGTACTTCAGCAGTTCCTTGTGATTAAATCCGCTAACATCAGACAGATCCTTGTAATTCACAATATTTCCTGCTTGAAGCGCCAATGCGTGTATAAGCTTGCTTAGTTTATAGTCTTCCGGCAGATTTAGAATCTCTTTTATTTCTTTCAGGAAATAAGTGTTATATATATTTCTTAGTACGACCTCCTTTTCAGGCTTATTATCTGACAAAACTACTCTTGGATAGCCTCCATATATGCAGAGCTCATTAAAATAAGGAATAAGCCTTTCTATAATGGGCTTTGTCAGTCTCCCGCTCTTCCATATTTTAAACAAATCCTCATCTTTATAGCTGATACACTCCCCAAACGAGAAAGGATAAAGAGTAAATACAAATATCCTGCCTACAAGGTACTTTATGCTTTGTATTGACAATTCGCTTGCAGACGAGCCTGATATTATAATTTTGGCTTTGCAATTGTCGTAAATGTACTTTAAGTTTTTGCCACCCTCCTTGGCGTATTGGAATTCGTCTATGAATACATAGTCATGCTTTTTAACATACAGCTCAATAAAGGACTTAACGTCTTCACTGAACAATTCAAGCGTCTGCCTGTCTTCAAAATCCAGAAATATTGCATTTTTGAAATTTTCATAAATATGCCTCAGAATTGTTGTTTTCCCCGACTGCCTAGGGCCTATGACTGCCAAAATCTCCCGCTTGCCCATATACTTTTCAATCTCCGCTTCCAAAAATCTTTTTATGTACATTTTATCCCTGCTAAAATTATGTTCCTAGCAAGAAAAGTAGGTATTTATATATAAACTTTGTGGTTTTTGAAGTTTTAACAGAACTAGTGTAGGATTGAAATTAATAACAACAACCTTTAAAAAGTAGTAAATATTAGATTTTAATATGAATCAAAAGGGATTTGCAAATATCGTTGTAATAGTTTTGGTAGTCGTATTGGTTGGCGCAGTAGGATATTTTTGCGTTCTTCAATAAGTCATCCTCACCGGAGCCGCAAGACACCGCTTTACCAACGCCTAACAGTAATACAGCAACCCAAAATTCTGTGGCAAGCGAAACCGCAAATTGGAAAACCTATATTAATATCAAAAACGGGTGGCAAATTTCATTGCCGGTGGATTATATAACCTTCAAAACGGAATTGGATAAAAGTACGGACACACAGATTATTATTGAACCCATTGGAAAATTCAAAATATATAGTAAAGAATTGGCGCTTACCGAAGATCCTCCGTCCGGTATTGTATTAAGTATCGCTCGTTCAGAAAAACCAGCAAATATGTCAGTCGCAGAGTGGGCTAAGAAACAGCTTGAGGCAGATCCGGCCCATTATTCGGGAGTATCTCCAGAAACAGTTACGATCAACAACAAGGAATTTGTAAAGATCAGACAAACAATTTCTGGTGGCTGCACAATTTCGGAAGTCTATTTAACAGAAATGTATTTGAAAGAAACCAAAACAACGGGACTTCTTCATATTATCCTTGAAAAGTGCTTACCAGAAACTGCGAGCCGGGATAAAGAAATAATGCACATTCTTCAAACTTTTCGAATAGTCCCATAAAGAAGCGCTCTTGCCGCCAAAGAACATGGAAAAATCGGTTCGAACCATATTTTGTAAATTTAAATTTTTCTACTAAATAGTAGTATTTAACATTGCAGTAAACATTTATAAACCCAAAATTAGGAAACTATTTTGAATCCTTGGAGTATTTCTTTAAATTCTTTGAAAATTGCCATTTAATCTTCACTATAAATACAAAATTTATATATTTAACTAAAATTTTATCAACTCTAAGCCTGCCTTTTATTAAGAAGTGGTGGATTAGAGATGTCTATAAAAAAACCTAAGAGAACACAACATAAAAAGACAATATGTCCTTCCTGTAAAAATGGGAAGATTATTCCTTATGCCGGTGGCCAAGTCGGTCTCTACCAATGCATTACGTGTGGATACATGGGCGTGCTTTACCTAAAGAAAGGCAAATAATTCTAGTAAACATTTATAAACCCAAAATTAAGGAATTATTAATACCTCTATAATAGAATTATATGCCTATAAAATGACCAAGATAAACAAGCTAGTAATGACAGGGTTTAAGAGCTTTGCCAAGCGTACAGAGCTATTATTTGGAGACGGTTTTAATTGCGTTTTGGGTCCAAATGGCTCTGGAAAGTCGAATATCATGGACAGTCTATGCTTTGTACTTGGAAAAGCTTCAGCAAAAGCCTTAAGAGCAGAACGCTTAACAAGTTTTATCTATAATGGCGGCAAGACCAAGCAGCCTGCTAAACAAGCTGAGGTGTCAATATATTTTGACAACAGTAAAAAAATCTTCCCAACTGAGGATAAAGAGGTAAAGCTAACAAGGATTGCAAGAAATAATGGGCAATCCATATACAAAATTAATGATAAAGTTAGGACTAGGCAGGAGACACTAGAGATTCTATCTGTTGGTAAGGTTGATCCTGATGGCTATAACATTATTCTTCAGGGGGACATAGTAAGATTTACGGAAATGCCATCAATTGAAAGAAGGCAGTTAATTGAAGAAATAGCTGGAATCTCTATCTACGAGGATAAGAAGCAAAAGGCTTTAAGAGAGCTTGAAAGAGTTGAGGAAAGACTCAGAGAGGCTGAGATACTACTGAAAGAAAAACAAACTAATCTTAGTGAGTTGAAAAAAGATAGAGATCAGGCATTAAAGTTCAAAGAAATGAATGATAAGGTTAGAGTGCATCAAGCCTCATTCCTTAAGTTACAGATTGATAAGAAAGAAGATGAAAGAAATGAGTTGCAGAAAAAAATAGACGAACTACAGAAAGAGCTGGAAAAGATTAACAAGGAAATAGCAGACCTTCATGAAGAAAATCTAGAGAAAAGAAAACAGATAGAGCAAATAACAATAGATATTGAGCAAAAGGGTGAAAAAGAACAAATTGATCTCAACCGTGATTTAAGCAATATTAAAGTGGAAGTTGCAAGACAACAGTCAAGGCTAGATGTTTGCAAGAATGAACTTGAAAAGATAAATACTAGAAAAAATGATCTTAATAATTCAATAAAGGGTGCTAAGATAAAGATTGAGCAGTTAAAGAAAGAAAAATCTGATCTAGAAAATAAGAAGGCTGCTGAAGCCAGATCATTAGCAGAATATGAAGAGAAGATTACGAAATTTAAAGAAAGAAACAAACTAGAAGATGCTGCTAATATCGAAAAGGAAATTATAGAGCAAGAAAAGTCTATTGAAGAAAATGAAAAGCTGGCATCTCTAATGCGAGAAGAACAGCATAATTTATTAAGAGAAAAGGATAGGACTGATTTCCAAATTAAGACTGTTGAAGAGAGAATAAAAAAGGTTGAACAGGTTGAGAAAGAAAATAAGGATAAGTTTGAGGATACTAGAAGGAAACGTGAAGAATTTAAAAAATCGACGTTGGAGCTGAACAGATTCTTAGATGAAGATTCAAAGTTAGCCAAAATGCTTCATTCCTTAAAAGACAAGCTAGATAATTTAAGAGATGAAACTTCAAGGTTAGTTGCAAAAAATATCGGTATCCAGGAATCTGTATCTTCAGATGCAGCTTTGAAAGAAATTCTAAATCAAAAGAATAGAATCAAGGGTATTTATGGTACAGTAGCAGAGCTTGGGCAAACAAGTTCTAGGTATTCTTTAGCTTTGGAGGTGTCTGCAGGCCCTAGGATAAGAAGTATAGTTGTTGAGGATGATAAAGTAGCAGCAGAATGCATAAAATATCTTAAAGCGAATAAGCTAGGAACAGCAACTTTTTTGCCGATAAATAAGCTAGAAACAAGAGAAACTAAAAAAGAAATCCAGAGTCTTGCAAAATCAAGAGGTTCCCATGGCTTAGCCATTAGCCTAGTTACATTTGATGCAAAATTTAAGAAAGTTTTCAACTATATATTTGCAAATACAATAATTGTTGATAATATTGATACCGCTAGACGTTTAGGCATAGGCAATGCAAAAATGGTGACTCTAGATGGAGACTTGACTGAACTTTCTGGTGTAATGCAAGGTGGATATAGGCAAAAAAAACTTGGTAGTTTCAGAGACAGAAATTTAAGCGAGGAAGTTGAAAAGAAAAAGCAAGAACTGGATAATTTAGAAAAAAATATTAACGAAACTGAAAAGAAAAGATCTGAGATAGAGAAAAGGATAGTACATCTAAGGCAGTTTAAGGCAAATATTGAGGGTGAGATAATAAAAGCAGAGAAGATCTTACATTTAGAGGCTGGAGATGCTGAAATTTCAAAAAGTCATAAGGAGGAACTACTAAAACTTTCTGCAAATATTGACAAAAAATTAAAAGAGGTAAATGATAAGCTGTCTATAATAAATAAGCAAATAACTTCTGGAAAAATTAAAAGGCAGGAACTAAGGAATAAAATAATAAGCCTGAGAGATCCAGTGCAGTTAGCAGAGCTAAGGACATTTGAAGAGAAAAAAGTCCAGATATATGAGTTAATAGTTAAGATTGGCTCTGAAATTAAGAATATTGAGCTACAAATTAATAGTTTATATGAGCCTGAGATGGAGAAGGCAGATAAAATTTTAAAGCAAATTGGCAAGGAAGAAACACAATTTGCAAATGAACTAGTCTTGCTAGAAAAGTCAATCAAGGAAAAGAATATTGAACTAAAACAAAAAGAATCACAATTAAAAGAGTTCTCTTCAAAATATAGGGCATTGTTTGAGAAAAGAAAAAAATTAGAGGAAGAGATACATAAAAATGATTTAAAGATCAATTCAAAGCAACCAGTAAGTAGAGAGGCAGAGATTAAGATTAATAACATCACTTTTCAGAGAGCAGAGATAATGGGCAAATTAGCTGGTATGGAAGAGGAATTTGAGCAATACCATGGAGTAAAAATTATTACAGATAAGACAGAAGAACAGCTAAAATCAGAAATATCCAAGTTCGAAAGGCTAAAGACAGAGATAGAGAGGGAGGGCATTAATATGAAGGCACTGGAGATTTATGACAGCGTTGAGAAGCAGTATAACGAACTTGTTGATAAAAAGGAAAAATTGGTTATGGAAAAGAATGACGTAATTAAGATGATGGATGAGATAGAAGGTAAAAAGAAAGGGTTATTTATTAAGACCTTGGGAATAGTAAATGATAATTTTAAGAGAATATTTAACATTCTCTCAACTAAGGGTGAGGCAAATCTAGAATTGGAAAATCAAGACAAGCCTTTTGAGGAGGGATTGCAAATAAAAGTAAGAATTTCTGGCAACAAATTCCTAGACATAAGAGGCCTTTCAGGAGGAGAAAAAACATTAACAGCTTTATCTTTTATCTTTGCAATTCAAGAACATGAGCCTGCATCATTCTATATTCTTGATGAGGTAGATGCTGCACTAGATAGGCATAATTCTGAGAAATTCGCAAAACTTATAGGCAAGTATTCAGAAAACGCCCAATACATAATCATATCACACAATGATTCAGTTATCACAGAGGCAAATTCCCTCTACGGAGTTTCTATGGATGAAAATGGGATTAGTAATGTGGTGAGTTTGAGGATATGAAATACTAGCTTGCAAAATCCCTCTAATTGCAAAGCGGTTTAGTTTTAATTATAGTCAACCAACAAAGGTTTCAACTATGTTGAAACTTACGAACAAAGTGAGTATATAATTATGGTTATATATTGTTTGTTGTTGACTATTAGGAAGCCACTATACCTATTTATTTTTGTGGATTACTATACTTTTATTAGTTTTTTACAATTTATTTTATACTATAATACCATTTACAAATTGATTTTCATACTATTTATTCTATGATTTTTACTATATTTTACTATATATTTGCAGGGCATGTTCTATTAAATATCTGAGATATTATTTATTTTTCCAGTATCTGTGATACCTAATGAACTGCTCTTGAGTTACATTGGTCTGCGACGCTCTGTTTATTCTCAACTAAAAACTCTCCAATATCTCCCTAACTCTCTCAATAGTCCTATCCCAAGTATAATTTGCCAGTATTGTTTTCCTTGCATTTTCTCCTAACTTCTTTCTTAACTCAGGGTTCTTAATAAGATATTCAAGTTTTAAGCTAAGTACATATGGATTTTGTTTAGGAAAAATGATTCCATTTGATTTATCTCTGATATATTCTTTTATTGAGCCTACAGGTGTTGCCACTACTGCAAGTCCAGTAGACATAGCTTCCATTGTGGCTAAAGAACTTGTTTCTGTTAAAGAAGGGAGTACAAATATGTCCATTATTTGCAGATAAGGGACTATATTATTGGTAGGAGGTACTATTCTTATTCTGCAATCATTTCTGAACATTCTTTCTTCTGTTTTTACTCCTGTGCCTACTATCAATAAGCTAACATTTTTAAAGATTTTTTCAATTCTTAGGAAAGCACGATAGAGTGTCTTTAAATCTTTTTCCCTTCCAATCCTGCCAGAGAAGCCTATTATAATAGAATCCTGATTAAAACCAAAACTTTCTTTTAACTTTTCTTTATTGGTATATGGCTTAAAACGTTCAGTATTAACCCCTAGTCTAATTACTATTTTAGGTGTCTTTATCCCTTGGACTCTTAAAATTCTTGCTACATCTACAGAGGGTATAAGTAAAAGGTCACATCTATTATAGAAGTACTTTGCCACTTTTTTCACCAATAGGCCTATCATAAATTTATTAATATGTTTTGCCTGTACGCTCTTTGTTACCAATTCCCATTCAATTGAGTGAATGTACGACAAAGTAGGCTTATTCTCCTTTTTTCCAAGCCTTATTGCAGTCATCCCTATGGGGCCAATAGTCTGTGCCCAGATTATGTCATGCTCTTTTACTAATTCACTTACCTTCTTTGTTTGAAACCTTGGAGGGGTATAATCTCCAACGTGGAACTTGTATAAAGGAACCCTTATGATAGAAACATTCTCTAACTCTATACCTTCTCCTTCAAACTCAGGTGCTATAATGGTTATCTCGAAATCAGTTGTCAGTTTTGGAACTATTTCTATCAAGAATCTTCCAATTCCATCCCATCTTGGCAGAAAGCTATCAGTTGCTATAAGTAATTTTCTCATTTTTGAGCCTCTTTTTTCACTTATCTTACATCATCTTACCTTAATAAATGCCTCGGCATATTTACACTTATTTTTCAATCCATTGATAATTGCTAGTCTATACACATTCCATAATAATGAGAAGATAGCTACTTTCTGACTTTCATGGGCCATTAGGGCTTTAATCTTTATATTGAATGTTTTAGATATATCTACAAATAATTTTGGATAGTTCCTATTCCTAATATTAATTGGATTCCATACGCTGAACGTATAAAGCTCAGTTTTATACTTCATTTTATTGAGAGTTTCATTAAGAATTTCATAGGCAGCTTTATGATCAGGGTGAGGGTCGTCTATAGAATGTGTAAAAATCTTTGAGGGCTGGTATTTTTCTATTAATTTTCTTATTTTTGCTATTATATTCTTTTGTTTTACATCCTTCTTAAAATTTCCCTCTTTAAGACCAAAGTACATGAGTTCCTTGCCTCCTAAAATTTTATCTGCCCTTTTTGATTCCTTAACCCTTTTGACTATTATTTCACGCTTCTGTAGCCATGGATGGCTGCCTTCTCCAAAGGAAAGGATAATAGTAACTATGTATTTGCCATCTTTTGCATATTTTGCAAGAGCCCCTCCTGCCCCAATTATTTGGTCGTCATTATGCGCACAAAAGAAAAGTATAGTCTCTTTTTTTTCCCCTCTCATCTTTGCCATAAACTTAATTAAAATACTTTCTTATATAAATTTAATCTCAAAAAAGGCTATTAATGCAATAGGTGTCAAGAGAATATATAAAAACAATTAAATAATTAATACTTTAATTAGTATACTTATTACTCTTAATACTAAAAATGGAGACTAAAAAGCCCCTCAAAGAAAAGCAGAAATCGTTCTCCCAGAGATATAAAAATTGGCTCCTTGCATTATTTGTTATACTTATG
>CAZBGH010000048.1:0-10727 GCA_964491335.1 uncultured Methanosarcinales archaeon
TTACAATAAACTCTAGTAGCTCTCCTTTAGCTCTGCCTATAATAGGCAAAAATCTGCTCTTAGTTTCTTCCTCAATCTTTTGCAATACTCTTTCAACAGCATTATTACTAATAACCTTATTCATTCCATCCAATGAATTAGTCTTTCTTTATAAATATACTGAACCAAGAACATACTCACTATCATTCGTAGGTTTGAGCTAAACTCAAACAGTACCTAAAAACTTTCTTGGTGAATATGTGTATATTATATAGGAACGAACAAAAATAACACCTAATTATTATTGTAAGTGACTATATTATACAAAAATTGGTTAAGTAGAAAAACTAGATTATCATAAACATAAAAATAAGAAAAAAAATAAAATATAAATAATAAAAACTTATCTCTTGCCTTTGCTTCCTCCTAATGAGGGCATCATTTCTCCTACTTGTGCAAGCCCCCATATACCTTTGAGAGCCACTACAACTACTGCTGGCACAATGAATGCCATCAAGTATTGCACAATGCCTGCCAACCGTGTACCTATAACTTGTATAGACTGTAGTCCTATATTTCCTGTTGCTGTTCCTCCAGCCCATAAGACAATCACTAGCATCGTAGCAATTGCCAGGAAATCTTTTGCTTCTCTTCCTCCTACATTAAGAAAACCTACAACTAAGCCAAGCACTACTAGCAAAGAAGTTAGCCAAGGCGTTGCTTCCCCTAATGAGGCAGCAGCAAATCCAAGAAGCAAAGCAATTAATACCCCTAATACAAAGGAGTAATGCCCTATCTTTTCTTCCATTATACGCACCTCTTTATTTTACAGCTTCTCTAAAAAATAAGCCTAATCCTATATCTTATAATATATATTATATAAATGTTTCGGGAAATAAAGACTTCTGTAAGAAAGTCTCCTCCATATCTTAAGCGAACATTTTAGTGAACTAATCATAAACCCTTGGACGTTTATCCACTTTAGCTATAGAGAACTTTGCATAATTCATAATTTTATTGAGTTTTGAGAGTTCTTACATATGAAAATAATTATTTTTCACCGAAAAACCCTATTTTTGCAAAGTTCTCTCTAGAATCCTATTCCTCATTACAACATCTAGTTTATTAATATACTTACCAACTTTCTTAGAGAATTCTGATGGGAAATTAACCATCTTAACCAAAAACTTGTTTTTTACTTAGAAGTTTCCCTTCTCTTTCTTCTTTAAGCGATTCTGCTAATGCTTTTTTATCGTCTTCACTTAATTTTGAATCTTCAATGTATTCCATAATGTAGTTAATTCTCTTTTCGATGCTTTCTAATTTGCTCAAAATCTGCTTTTGAAAAGTTATTTCACTCATTGTAGCTAATACTATATTACTATCAATATAAAAATATATCGCTGAACTTCAACTTCTAAATCGCCTTATGTAAAGGTCTTAACTCTGAGAGGTATATTATGTACATATTTCATAGAGAAAAAGAAAAAAAGGAAAAAGTTTAGAATACCTTAAACAGTTTCCCAAAAACTAATCCAGCTCCAAACAGTATTGCAAGTGCTCCTAATGTTAGGCCTACTCCCAATACTGAAGCAACAATCTTGTCCCACATTGTCATTAGAAACAATAGGACTATCAAAATTGCCAATATGCCATATTTGCCTATATTCATTCTATCAATCCTCCATTAATCTCCTATGATACTCTGATACTTGAAGATATTGTGCACATGGTCTCCAATTTAGAAAACCATACTCCCAGTATCAAACCGGTCCCATGCCATAACAAACACCTATTAAATAATTCCATTATCAATAAAGTATATAAAGCAATGACAAACAATGATAGTCAATGACAATCAATAGCTAAACCTTCAAAAATATAGATTTCCATTCTAAAATAGTCTTACAAATTCTGAGGTTCAAACCTTATCCAGCACCCCATGCCCATCCACAGCTCTCAAGTATCTTTCCACATCTTTCCATTTTTTGCCAAGTTTAGCCATTAGTTGTATTTTATGAAAATCTCTTTCATTTGCATCAGCTTTAGCGAATTTATGTGCATCAATAAGGCCATATGGGTAACCTAGAAATATAGCATCAGTTGCATTTTCAGAAAATGCAGCAACAGCTTCTGGAATATGCTCTTTCTGTTTATTATAAATTTCAATCTTAAATATATAACTGCTCTTTTCATGTAACTTTGCAAAAAGTATTTCAGCCTTATGCATATTACTTTGAATTTCCACAACAGGGTAATAATACCACTTTCCTTGTCTCTGGTTAAGCATTGCGCTAAAACTATTCCCAGAATTAGAAAGTAGAGTGGAAGTCTTGCTTAAACCACCTATTATTATGCCATCCTTGCTTTTGTTGTATAACCTCTCCAATAACTCATCTTCTTTTGGATAAGACGCCTCTAAGTCCCCATCTAAAACAATTATATCGTTCTTGGCCAGATTCTCACATGCTCTTACAGCCATTAGTACTTCTCCAAATCTTCTAACAATATTTGCCATAAAAGATATATCAGCCCTATGAAACCCTTGCCTGATGCTAGTATCATAAGAATAAAACCTCATATTTAGCTCTTTAGGCCATTCTTGTCCAGCAATAATCTCAGTTTCATAATAAATCATATTATCCTTATTCACAGCTCTAGCAAGCAAGTAAAACTCAATCCTTTCAGCATCTATTCTCTTCTTACCGTGATATATTGTCCAAAACAGCCTTATTAACTGAAGCGAGAAATTTGAACTCTTCACAATCTCAATATTTCCTCCATCAACAAACCCAACTTTGACATCCTTCTTTCCAACTATGATCGCATTAAAATTCCTTTCATTGAACTCTACTGTTTTGTAAGTCTCATCTTCAAAATATGCTTCTTCAGACTTTCCAGATATACTTTTTAGTAATAATTCACTTGCATCATTGATTAGATTTTTTTTCATTGTAAATTTTAATTATTAATTTTGCTAAATCTATGTACAAATTTTCTCCAAAAGCTCTCTAAACTTACTTCTCCAACCAAACCTTCTCCATTCTCTCTTTGACATAATCATCTTTAACCAAGTCTTTAGTCAGCTCCTCAATTCTAATATATTTCCTTTTTACCTTTGCATAAACTCTTTTTCCTATAACAAAAGTTTCCTTATGCTTCTGTTTAAAGCTCTCTACATGCCTCTTAGATTTAACCATAGGCCCTTCATGCCTTTTATACTCTTCTAGCTCTTTAGCATAAACTATAAACCAGAACATAACATCTTTGCCCCATCTCCATTCCTTTTCAATGATTTTAAACTCATTTGAAGTAATCTTTCCAGACAAAAATTCAAACACTTTAAGTAATTTGCTTCCAACTATATCCTTCTTGCCTTTTAATGCAGTACCATTAAAAACAACCAACTTATTCCTGCCTTTTCTCTTTTCAAGCTCAGTTATATCAAACTCTTTAATCCTAAAGAACTCAACAGAAGGTTTTTCTAGAAACTCCTTACAAACTGCTTTAAACCTCTCAAATTTCTCCTTAGAAACAGATGCAGCAGCATTCCTATTTTTCTGCACAGGATCAATTAAAATTAATGGTGAAACTGTTTTAGCAGCATTTAGGTTGAACAACACATCATTTTTAGTCTTATAATACTTATTAGGGTCAATAATCTCCTTATCACCCCACTTAGCCGCATTCCTTACTAGGCGAAGAAATCCTCCATAATGTATCACTAAAATCTCAGCCACATACCCAGAAAGTCCTCTAGTATAGCTTTCTGCTCCATATACTTCAGTTGCCTTGCAGAACTGTTTAGCCAATCTTATTTCATCTGCCAGTTTCTTATACCTTTTTACCCATTTTACATGCAACAAGCTCACATCAGTTATATTCATCGCCTCTTTTGATTTTTTAATTTCAAGTATAGGTATTAATTCAACAGTAAAACTATCAAGCTTAACCTGAAAATAATCCCTTGACCCATGCAGTCTTTCGTAATTTACAAAACTTTTCTTCACACCCTTTTCCAAAACATCTGCCAATTCCTTACTTTTGTCCTTATACTTCTTGTAGTTAAACTTTACAAACACGTCAGCATCAAAACTCTTAAGCCACGTCCCCTTGGCACCACTTCCTCCAAGTACAGCCTTAGCGTTTTTCATATTCCTATTAATTCTTTTAATCACAGAATTAACTTTATCCATCACTTGTTTCTCATCACTTTTTGAGGGCTTTATCTCTTGCAATACAGTATTAAGAATATCTCTCATGTTTTTGGCTATCATAGTACTTACAAAAAACTACTATGATATAAAGGTTACTAGTTCCTATTTTTAACTTAATGACCTAACTACTTAATGCTGTATAACATAGAAGATAGACTAATTACTAATATTAAACAATTACTAGATTTAAAACTCTTTTAATAGGAGTGGTTTGTTGACTAGTTTTTCCATTAAAAAAGATGTCTGTAGTTTCCCTTTTACCTACAATTATCTCATAAATTAATCTCTCTGGTCCATATCTTGTAGGTTCACCATAATATTGTGCAAAAGTTTGTAATGATAACCTAGTTAACCTAGTCCTTTCTTCCCAAGATAATTTAGGCTGATTAGTAACCTTTTGATGAAATACTAAGGTAGCAAAATCAATTCCGTGCTCAAAGGTACTAAAACTTAAATCTTTAGGAGTTCCTATAGATCTTAATAC
The DNA here is from genome assembly GCA_964491335.1 of uncultured Methanosarcinales archaeon. Lineage (GTDB taxonomy): Archaea > Nanobdellota > Nanobdellia > Woesearchaeales > JACPIF01 > JACPIF01. The sequence continues at coordinate 4,681 of CAZBGH010000048.1, forward strand.
ATCATCGACAGACTCTACTCCTTCAGGTATTATATCTGTATCAATAGGAATTGTATTTTTGTATCTGTTACCCATAGAAGCTGATAATTCTAAAACTCTTTTTCTAGCTTCTGCTTTTACTCCAGCATATAATAGAAAAATGTTACTATCACTCGTATATATTGGACCACTCATCTTTACTCTTTAATATACAACTCTTTATAAACTTTTTGACACTTAACTTTGCTTTGTAACAATTAAGGCGTCGCAGACTGGCGTAATGCAAGATTAGTCAAAAAAGTATCACAGATACCGTAAGAAAAGTAATTAGTTAGACATCAAATTAAACTTCTGTGCAAGTTAAATAGCTATTTTTTATATTTAATTATTTTTTAATTACTCTTTTAATAAAACTTTATTTTAAGTATAAATAATTAATAGGAAAAATAAATAACTTATAGGATTTAATCGCAATTATAAGTCAAAATAGGAAAATTTAATAAAAATTTTATTTTATAAAAGTAAACTTTCTAAACCCTAATATAATTCTACAAAAGTAAAGGTTCAAAACTAAGGCTCTGTCCTAAATCTCATTTCATTCGGGGTTAGGTCGGTTCGCATTTTGATGTTAATATTGCTTAGTTGACATCCCCGTAAGGGACTTCCCCCTGTCAACTTTAATTTTAAGTTAGAAAAATGCTCACATAATTGACCTAACCCTCTATTTAGGACAGAGCCCAAAACTAAGTAACCTTTTTAAATGCTCTAACAATTCTTCTTATTCTAAAGAAACAAAAACCTTTATAAACTGAGTATTATTCACAATGGAAACAAAAGAAACAAAAATATTGCTTGATACAAACTTTCTGCTCATACCTGCAGAGTTCAGGGTTGACATATTCTCAGAACTTGAAAGGCTTATGGATAGGAAGTATAAACTTTATATTTTAGACAAGACAATAACAGAGTTAAAAAATATTGTGAGATCACAAAAAGGTAAAAGCAGTCAAGCAGCAAAAATAGCCCTTCAATTAATAGACAATAAAAAATTAAATATAATCAACACAAGCAGTTTGCCAAGTTCAGTTGATGATATTATATTAAGGCTTGTAAATAGTGAATATATTGTTGGCACTCAAGATAAATTATTAAGGAAAAAATTAAAGCAGAAAAATATACAATTGCTTAGTCTAAGACAAAAAACTCATTTGAGGATAATCTCATAGCTACAAAAATGTTTTACAAAATAAAAGTTAGGGATCACATAAGAGTGCCTTCTAACCTATTTAATGAGCCAGTGGAGGAGGCAATCGTACATAGAATAAAAAAGAAATACGAAGGTTATATTTCTAAAGAGCTAGGAATAGTAATTGACGTTTCCCAGGTTGACGAAATTGGTGAAGGTGTGATTATAGCAGGAGATGGTGCATCATATTATAATACAAAATTTGAGCTATTGACTTTTAAGCCTGAGATGCAGGAAGTTGTTCAAGGAATTGTGAGGGATATAGCAGATTTTGGGGCTTTCATCACAATAGGCACTTTGGATGGTATGATCCATATCTCTCAAACAATGGACGATTATGTATCTTTTAGTAAAGACAAGGTCTTAATTGGCACAGAGTCCAAAAGAACCTTAAAAGTTAATGACCTCTGCAGGGCCCGTATAATAGCAGTATCATATAAAGAAGTAAACAATCCCAAGATAGGCTTGACGATGAGGCAACCTTTCCTTGGAAAACTTGAGTGGGCTGATGAAGAGCCTATTAAAAAGGTCAAAGAAGATAAGAAAAAAGGAAAAGATAAAGAGAAATAAAAAATGAAAAAGGTATGCAAGAAATGTAAAATATTCTTTGAAGGTGCGGAATGTCCTATCTGTATGAGTTCCCAAGTTGCATCCAGTTGGCAGGGTAGGCTTTTCATATTAGACAAAGACAAATCAAATATTGCTAAGAAGATAGATATAAAGAAAGAAGGTGAATACGCCATTAAAATAAGATGAGATTTAAATAAATAAAACTTAAAAAATGGAAATTTTACATAAATTTTATAATTCATTGCTCTCAAGGACAGAGTTACAATTAGAGTTAAAATACAATAATGCAACACCTTCCCTTTCAGATGTAAGGAAAATGGTTTCCGATAAGTTAAAATCAAGCGAAGATGTTATAGTAATAAAAAAAGTAGGTAATATTTTTGGTAGTGGAAAAGCTATAGTTAGTGCTTATGTTTACGATAACCAAGAAACAATGGCAAAGTTTGAGCCAAAACCAAAGGTTAAAAAAGTAAAAGAAGAAACCCCAGCTAAACAATAGCACTAATAAAAAAGATAATTTAATAATTAAATTAGCAAACTAGTCAATAAAATTCATTTTAATTGTAATATTTAAAAGATTTTTTAGTGCGTTGCAAAGTAACACTAATAAAAATAAAAACTTCAACTCTAAAATGCCTAAAGAAACTAAAGTTAAAAAAGGACTCTGGAACCTTTTCAATAAGTCAGGAGATAAAATAAGCTTGAACAACAAGAGCTGCCCCAAATGCGGCCATGGATATTTCATGGCAAAACATAAAAACAGAAATTATTGTGGTAGATGCCATTACACTGAATTTATCTCTAAAGATTAGCGCAATTAATACAGATTTACAAAAATTAAGAAAAATTGAAAATGTATTTTTAATTACTAACTCTCTAACCATACTAACCCCAAAAGGTTTCACTATTTCCTATATTTTATGAATCAATTCAAAGCTGAGAGTGCAACGTGGTTGAGTGAAACGAAAAGGTTTTTTTGCCTATAAAGAGCAAGAATCAAGGAACGGGTTTCAGTAAAAAATAGGAATATTTATATATCAGTTATTATATACAGTTATATAATATGGCAGAAACTACTATTTTGCACAGTCCAACATTGGAATCAGTTATTATGGTAGAAAAAACTATACAAAAATACAGCCAAGAATGCGGCAAATACCAGCTTTGGAAAAAGCTACCGAAAAAAATGATGTACCAAACATTTCAAATAATACTAGATTACTTGGAGAATTCTGGAAAAATAATGATTGATAAAGAAGGTTGCATTATTTGGACGTACAATCCAGAAAGGATAAGGAAACTGATTTCTAAAGGTGTTAAATTGAGATGAACAATAAGCCGGTTTACGTTACTTTCGGTGAGAAAAAGATTGAGAATGAATTTGAAATTCTGAAAGAGGGAAAATTTGAAGATAAGCAATTATATGGTTTTATTGATAGGGCAATAAAAGATTTGAAATCATGTCCTACGTGTGGAACAAAAATTCCCAAAAAATTATGGCCGAAAGAATATATAAAGAAATTTGGAATAACAAACTTATGGAAATATGATATGCCTAATGCATGGAGATTGATTTATACAATTCAAACAAATGAGGTTATGATTTTGAATGTTATTCTGGAATGGTTTAGTCATAAAGAGTATGAAAGAAGATTTAAGTATTGAAACTGAAAATACTTGTCGAACACATCTATTTTAAATCATCTTTTGCTTTTAATATGTAATCACTAGTATCTCTTCTTGGTTCAATCCCAAAAAATTGCACAACCCTCATTTATAATCAGAAATCCTCACTATCCTTTCTCTGCAGCAGTAATATATCCTCAGTTGTCAACTTTTGTCTTTTCCTTATCTTCTCTTCCACAATCTCTTCCTTGCTTCTCAGTATATTAGTCTCATGCTCAACTCTTCTGGCTATCTGCTCATTTCTCATATTATAGATCCGCTCCTCAACTAGCCTCAACTCTTCCAATCTCTGTTTTAAATTGCCATTTGCCTCATTAAACCTTTTCTTCTGCTCAATAAATTTATTATAATGCTCTTCCTCTTTTGCAGCAAGCTCATCCACTTCTTTACTCAACTTAATCATTTTCTCATGCTCTTCTTGGCTTTGTTTTGCTTTCTCCTGTATCAGTTCATGATTTTCATTGCCCTCTTTCCTTATACTATCCAACTCCCTCATTATCTCTTTAATCTTTGAATTTATATCTATAACAACCCTGCTTTCATTATACGACTTTTGCATCTCTTTAATCTTTTTCATTAGCTTCTGTTCTTTAGAAAAAGGCATACCTTCAATCTGTATACTTAGCTCTAATCTTTCAATCTCTTTCTTCAGCTTATAGGGATTTTCTTTAAAATTTAAATCCTTAAGAACCTTAACCTTTTCAATTTTTAGCTTGTTCAGTTCATCTATCTTTTCCTTTAACTTCCTGTTAGAAGCCTTTCTTTTATCTTTCAGCCCTCTAATTTCTTTTGTTAACAAATCTCTTTTATTTCTAAAGTCTTTAATTTGTCCTATATAGCTTCTTATCAGCTTTCCAATTTCATGGTTCTTAGAAAAAGCCTCTTCCTTATCTTTATTTATTAAGCTCAATTCCCTTTTAATATTAGAAATATCCCTCTTTAATTCTGCCATCTTGCTAAACAATTGATTCTTTTCCATCTCTAACTAAAGCTATGAAAAACATAAATATAAAAAGATTGCCTTTTTAAAGCAGTAAACTAAAGACAATCTGATTTTCATAATTATTTTCAATACAGTAAAATATACACTGTTGCAAATAAACAATTCCTATTATAGTTAGCCAACAAAGTAACTAGGTGCTATTTATGATTTGTTGCTTACTACAAAATTGAAACATCGGAATTCCATCAATCTAAATGATTGATGGTTTAACAAACTAAAATACATTACTGGAATTCCGATTGTGCTCAAAAACCACTGAATGATATTTGCGATAGCAGCATGCCACCAATCTATGACTGGTGGTTTTTGACAAAAAGAAAAAACATGTGAGATTTGTATTTCAATTATCTTATTTTAGTATATCTACAATTCATACAATTTTGAAGCTAAATCTCTCAAAACTTTTCTTCCATCTCTTGTTGTCACTTCTGCTGTTTGTGTTTGAGGTGAACTAGGCTCTCCTGAGAAAACTACATACCTTTCATTCCTAATTCTTGGATTCTGAACATCTCTTATTTTCAGGTCAGGAGACACTCTTCTCAAATCAGCATTACCTTCTATTACTATAGAATATAATTCATTTCCGCTCCTTATTTGAAGTATATCTTCATCTCCGCGTTCATATCCAGGTTTATCAGAAGGGTAAAATCTACGAGCTACCCAGTGCACTTCTGTTCGATCTCCAATATCTGCAAGATTAAGCTTTCTCTCAGTTATCCTTGTCATATTTTCTTCTCTATTACTCCATTCTATTCCATTTTTATATACATTAGCAATTATTTTGTCAGCGTCTTCTATTGGATCGTATCTAAAAGGTCCTTTTCCTGTTGCCCAAAAAAATGCAGTTGTTAATCCTGCCGCAGCTAGTAGTCCTGCTGGCACTACAAAAAAATCTCTTCTATTAACATTAACCATTTTAGTTTCACCTACTATAGATATTAATACCCAATAGTAGTAACAACTGGTATATAAACCTTTCGTTCCTCAAAACAAAAACTACAATCCTCACCCAAACAATGCCCCTAATCCAGCTGCAGCAGCCTCTTCTGTTTTTTTCTCTTCTTCAGCTTTCTTAGCTGTATCTTCTGTTGTAGGTTTTGCTTCAGAAGTTCGGCTTCCACCACTTGTAGCTACAGTAACTGGAGCCATTGCTGACTTTTTAATAGCCTCGTCTATATTAACCCCTTCTAATGCAGCCACTAAAGCCCTTACTCTTGATTCATCAGTCTTTACACCAGCTGCCTCAAGCACTTTCTTCACACTTGCCTCCTCAATTTTCTTTCCTGCCTTATGCAACAGCATTGCGCTATATATATACTCCATTTTTACCTCCACAATTATTTTAAATTTTTATTAATTTTCATAATTTGCATTTATTGGTTTATTTTGTCTATCCTCTTATAACTTGCATTTAGCGTGTACTTTGTCTACCTGTCCGCTAGCGCACTTTACATAATGGATTAGCGGACCTTTGGCACTGTTTTGCGAAGCAAAACTCGTTTGCAAATTGTTGTAATAGCAATAAATTTTGATACTTAGTAATCCAAATTAATTTTTTAATCA
>CAZBGH010000049.1:0-10721 GCA_964491335.1 uncultured Methanosarcinales archaeon
AATTGAATTCTTTGGCTTCTTTAGTAATTGTATTTCTAGCAAGGTGACACCTCTTCTACTAACATCTATAGCCTCCTATTTTAATACTTTTACATTTTCAAGGTTTCTGAAGTTATTGTCAAAAGTGACTAGTGTGCAGGAGTTTAACTTTGTAGTTGCATATATTAGTGCATCAACAGCTGCTAAATTATGTGCTACCGCATGCTCAGCAGCTAATAAACAAATTGCATTATCTATATCAACTATAATACTTCTCTCTATTATGTTATTCAAAGACTCAATTAGACTCTCTTTTGTAACCTTTTCTTTTAACAACTTTCTCTTTATTTCAAATAGAGTAATTACTGAGGTATATATAGTAATTTGGCTTTTAACAATAGCTTCAATCTGTCCATTATCTGTGTCGCCAAAATGAGCAAGCCATGCAGAACTGTCAATTAATATCTTAGAATCTGTCATGCTTATCTCTCAAGTCTTTCATTACCCACTTTAAATCTTTCTTTCCTAGTAACCCATGACCATAGTCATTATTAGCAGGTTTTTTAATTAGTCTATTAATTACCTCATTATAGGATGCTACTTTCATATTCTTCTTCAACTGGCTTAGCATCTTCAAAGTTTCTTCTTCTACTTGAATTGTAGTTACCATACTCTAGAACTATAGGCTATAGATTATATAAATTTTGTGGTTTTAAGATTGGAAAACCTTAACTTAAGCTTGTTTTTAACTAAAATAAAAAATCAAAAAAATAGTCTAATAATACAATAATTAGCAAACTAGTCACAAAGTGTATGCCACAAGTCCGCTTATCAAAATTTATAGGAAATAACTTTAATTTTCGTATACATTTATTATTTCCTAGTAAGCAAATCACAATGTAAAGATATGAATATTAGTGTGATTTGCTTTAAATAAAACAATTCGCGTTAGTGGTCGCTCAGCTGAAGCTGAGTTCCATGAGTGCCAAAGGTCCGCCAATCCATGAAGATAACATTAATGAGGCGGACAAGTAGTCAAAATACACAAACCGTTGCTAATTAGCAGATTATCAAATAATCAGTTTGCGAATTATAAAGAATAAAAAAATGAAATAAATAGAAATATAAATAATATCATTATAAAAATATCAAATAGTTCATGTTGCGGACAGCCTCACACCAAAATTATAACCTTTGATCAATACGAGTCAGCAATTAAAGAGTTATCCAAACATGCTTGGCTTTCAGGCGATATTGTTGCATATTTTTTAGGCCAAGGTTATAAACTAAAATATGGTAGAAGAAAATGAAAATAAATAGAATAAGTTTAACTGTACCTATAGAATTAATAGAAAAATCAGATGAAATAGCAAAAGAAAAACTGGAAGATAGATCAACTGTAATGAGAGAACTGCTCTCATTAGGTTTAAAACAATATATGATAGATAAAGCTATAGGCAAATACATTGAAGGTAAAGTTTCAATGGGTAAAGCAGCAGAACTTGCAGGCATTTCAATTTGGAAATTTTTGGACACACTTAAAGAAAGAAAGATACCAATAAGATATGACTTAGAAGATATAAAAAGAGAGATTAACGAAATAGTCTAGTATTATCTTTCTGTCATTGACATTTTACGTAGGTCATGTTAAACTTTTTCCCAGTTAATTTTTATATTTTTTATCCTTTGCAACGATTTACGTTACCTTGTCTACCTGTCCGCTAGTACAGTTTACATCAATGATAAGCGGACTTTTGGCACAGCCTCGCAGGTATTTACAGAACCGCAGTTCTGTACTTGCTAACTAGGCTAGTATGCAAATTATTCTATTTATTAGCCTAATATTTTTGTTCACTGGTAATGAACAAAAGTGTGCATTAGTAATGAAAAGATTTAAATAGAGCCCTAGACAAAGGAAGCTAAAATGATACTTAAAGACACATTAAAGGCTATTGTAAAATCTCAGAAATATAGCTTATCCTCGTTTGATAAAAGTTTAGAAAGGGAGAAGCTTAATCAAATTGACTTAGATATACCATTTGCATTAGTGATATCTGGTATTAGGAGATGTGGAAAAAGTACCTTACTAAACCAGATTATGAAAAAGATTAAAGGATTATACTATTTTAACTTTGAAGATCCTAGAGCAGTTAATTTCGAGTTGGAAGACTTTCAGAAATTGGATACTATTTTTATAGAAGAATATGGCATACAAGAGTATTATTTTTTTGATGAAATACAAAATGTTGAGAAATGGGAACTTTTTGTGAGGGCAATTCTTGATAAGAATAAGCACGTTATTATTACAGGCTCTAATGCTTCCTTGCTAAGCAAAGAATTAGGCACAAGACTCACTGGAAGATATATTAGATATGAATTGTACCCCTTTTCCTTTAAAGAGTTTCTTAAATTAACTAATAAAGGGGCAAGTATCAATTCATTTGAAGAGTACTTTGCTAAAGGCGGTTTTCCTGAATACCTTAAAGTTAATAGGGTAGAAATACTGCAAGAACTGCTAAATGATATAATCTCTAGGGATATTGCTATAAGGCATAAAATTAGGAATATAAAAACACTAAAGGAGATGGCATTATATTTACTTACAAATGTAGGAAAAGAGTTTTCATATAACTCCCTTAAGAATGTGTTTAATCTAGGCTCAACCAATAGCGCAATAGCATTTGTCTCATATTTTGAGGATAGCTATTTGCTGTTTACTGTCCCTAAATTTGATTACTCATTAAAGAAACAACTTGTAAACCCAAAAAAGATTTACTCAATTGATAATGGTCTGTCTAATGTTAATTCTGCTTCTTTTTTGGAAGATAAAGGCAAGATGCTTGAAAACATGACTTTTCTGAGCTTGAGAAAACAGTACAAAGATGTTTTTTATTTCAGGGAGAAAAATGAGTGTGACTTTGTGGTAAAAGAAGGAACAAGAATTACTAAAGCAATACAGGTTTGTTATGACTTAAATGAAGACAACAAGGAAAGAGAAATAAAAGGATTAATTGAAGCAATGAGCAAATTCAATCTAAATAGAGGATTAATTTTAACTTACAATCAGGATGATGAAATTAATGTTAGAGGTAAAAAAATACTTATAAAACCACTTTGGAAATGGTTATTGTAAACGAATAATCAAACCTAGGTTTAGCATCCAAAGTTGCTGGAACCTATTTCTTTGTAATAGATATCAGTCTCACCTTGACATCTCAGCTCTGTTAAGGTTAATCAGTCTTTTAACAATTACCACAGATTTACCTATATAAGCACGGATTTTTTTATTATCAGCAAACTGTTGTATTAAATCCCTTATTTCCTCAATCAACTTTCTCAAAAAATTTAAAAGACTGGTTTCAGATCTGATCAAATTTACCATCTCTTTATCTGTTACACCTTCAAGCATCCTCCTTTGCATTTCTTTGTTGAATTCATCCCTTTCTAACTGAGCTATTTTACTTAAATCTGCTTGAATTGTTGCTATATCTCTGAGTGCGGCAGATATTATATTATTGTCTACATTTCTTCTGAATTTAGAGTCCATAATTGTTAGTCTATTTAAAGCATCACGAAGAATTGCTATTTCTTGTACATCTTCTTGCTTTTCCCTAGATATTATCTGTCCCTCTTGCCTTTCTTCTGCTTCTACTTGTTGCTCAGCCTGTTCAATCCCTCTTTGCTCCATTGTTTCATCCCTGAGATCCTGTTCCAAGTTGGGTAATAATTGTCCAATCTGTTGTAAAACCCTAAAAGATTCTACTATCTGATAATTTTGTGCTCTTTGTGCTAATTGTCTACCCCTTTCAACTAACCTTCTTAGTTCATCCAATACCACTATGTCCCTTGAAATTGTATTAGCTTCTGCACTTTCAAGTTGCTTTTTCCTTTTCTTTAAACTACCTGCATCTGCCATTTATATCGGCCTCCCTAACTGAGTAATAACTTGTGCCCTCAGCGCAGCATCTAATCTGTAAATCTCACCAATCGCATTATAAAGTGCGTTCCATTCATTCATATACGCAGTATATGTATTCATTAATACAGTCCTATTTGCATTAATAAGAGCAGCATTGATACCTAGAGGCGGAGGAGTTCCAGGAAGGGCATGTAAATACCTAAAAACAAGATTTAAATTAGCTCCACCAGCATTACCCTGCATTATAGCATATCTAGCACCCATACTAGCTACAATCTGCCTTACTTGCCTAGTGAGTGTTTCTCTCTGCCTTAATCTTGCATCTTCTGCTTCTGTAGCTTTCTTGTTTTTGCTATAACGTGACCAAGGATTCATTCTAGAAAAAAGACCAGTACCTCTAGGCCTAAAACCACCGCCACCAACTCTAGGAGGCGCAGGTGTATACGGCGTAGGTGCTCCACCTCCCATACCTTGTCCTCTAAACAATCCAATCAATCCCCAAAAAACGAGGATTATAGCAACTATAAGAGACAGAGAGATTAGTGCATTAACCCCATTTCCTACAATAGGTATCTTAATAATATAAGCCTTTAATTCTGGAGTACTAATATACATTATGTAAATAAAAAACAAAGTAATCCCAGCAGATGTCCTTCCTGCTCCCCCTCCTAAGGATGAGAATAAATAATATAATAAATATGCAATCAAAACAAAAAAAAGTATGAGAATAATAGGAGACAATTTCCCTATATTAAAATTAAATCTTTTTTCAGCTATAGCCATCCCAACAGCAAGAATAATACCCATAGTACGGATAACCCATACACCTCCTGCCCCTTCAAAACGCTGCTCTAAACCAATTCTAGAAATACCTAAGAAAAAGATTAAGAAAAGAAAAAAATCAATAACATAGAAATACCTATCATACGTATCAGCTATCCTTAATCCTTCCAATGGCTTTAAAAGATCTTCTATTATATTTTGCGCAGAAACAGATACTGCCAATAGAGCAAGGAATATAAATACAATCAAATAAACCTTATTTATTCTGTGTTTCAAATTTCACACCTTCTTAGATTCTGCTCTAATTTTTGGTATTCTTCTATTTAAGGTTTTCTAATATAGAATGATTAATGAGTGAACTAACATTATCCTTTTCTTTATCATTCCCATCTATACTCTTTCCAACAACCACTTCCACAATGGCGTGAACTTAATCTTATTGCCCTTTACCTTTTCTTCAGCATAATAACTATCTGTTATTACAAGTAAGTCTTTGCACTTAAGCTCTTTGCTAGCTTTTACTAAAGCCTTTATCTCACGCTCTTTCGTTTCTATGTTTCCTACTTCATAACAAACCTGAATTAACTGCATAATTCTTAAACCCTGCTTAACAACAAAATCAACCTCTTCTTGCCGAGGACTTTTCCAGTAAAATATTTCTAGTTTATGACTTATAGCCTTCCTCCTTAATAGCTCTATACAAACAATGTTTTCAAATATTTTTCCTATATCTCTAGATAGCCTAAAGCTTATAAAATTACAAAATCCTTGATCAATAACATAAACCTTTTTTGGGGCTATTACCTGCTGTTTTAATTTTGGAGAGTATCTGTCCAGAACTATCATAAGAAATGCCTCTTTTAAATAACTTACATAGTTTTTAATTGTATGAACATCTCTTATTCCAAATATCTTGGAAAGTTTTGAGTATGTAAACTCAGAGGAAAAATTAGAAATAAGATAATTGGCTAGTTCCCTAAAAGTTTTTTCATTTTTTATTTTGTATCTCTTTAAACAATCTTTGTTTATTATATCTTCGTATATCCTTACTACAATTGCTGACCCAAATCTCTTGAATTCAGGAAACCCACTCCCTTTGACATATTCATTTAACTGTCTTCTAATCTTTGCTACATCTTCTGTAAGATAGGTATTTGGCTTAAAGTCTAAAACCTCTCTGAAAGAGAAGGGATACAAATTAAAATCTATATGCCTGCCAGTCAAATGTGTAGCTAACTCGCCAGATAAAAGCTGGGAGTTACTTCCTGTAATAATAATTTTTTTTGTTAGCCTAAGCCTATTAACAAATAACTCCCACCCTTTTATATTCTGTATTTCATCAAGAATTATTAAATTAGTATTTCCATAAATTTCATAAAATGTCTGCAATATCTTGTTTAGGTCTTCTGTTTCAACTGCTATAAGTCTTTCATCATCGAAGTTTATGTAGGAAACCCTTTCCCTAAATTGTTTTGATAGGAGCAAAGAAAATATAGACTTTCCACTTCTTCTTACTCCTATAATTGCAAGTATATTTGGGTATTTCAGAAATCTTTTTATGTAATCTTTATGCTCTCTTTCTACTATTTTCTCTTCTTTAAAGTGTCTTTCAATCTCGCTTCTTTGATCAGATATTATACGCTTCAATATCTCTAGCTCCATAGAGAATACTAACTACAGACTTATTTATAAAGTTTGTGGTTTATAACTGCAGACTTTTATTAATTAAGAAAGATAGGATGGGTATCCTAAAGCATTCTAAAAATCATATCTTTACTGAACAACCACTTCCTAGAGGCATGAGCTTAACCTTATTGCCCTTTACCTTTTCTTCAGCTAAATAGTCTTCTGTTACTATTCCATCAGCAACTGAAGCGGACACGTATTCAAGATACACACATCGTTGCAAAAATAAGTAATAATATCTTAATGAGATTGCTATGCCTTAACTTTAGGGTCTCAAACGCTCAAACCGAAATGTTTTTATACATACCCATTCAGAAAAATTAATTATCATTAAAAAAGGTGTAAATATGCATAAGAAGGCCCAGATGATGGGTATGATGGGTGGAAGGAAGATAATCTCTTTTCTTCTAGGATTGATTATGCTGGCTTTGGGTGCAATACCTCTTCTAAATCAATTCAAGGTTATTGGATTTACTCTTCCTGCCCTTCCTAACCTAGTCTTATGGATTCTTGGTTTAGCAGGGGGCATATTCTTAATTATCGATGGATTTCATGAAAGAATGAGTATGGGACTAGGTAAAAGTGTTATGTGGATTAGCATACTATTAGGCATAGTAATGTTTTTGTTTGGGCTAATTCCAATTCTCAATTCACTTGGCTTCATAGCTTTTACTCTTCCAACAATAGCCTCAATAGTTATTAATGTTTTATTTGCTCTATCAGGAATACTGTTATTTATAGGCGGTTTTACAGGATTTTGAATATTCTTATACATGACAATTATTAAACATGACAAGCGTTAATCCTCATTTAATTAAGCATTACATGAGAAAAAGAACTAGTAGCAGAGCATTGTTTGGTTTCCTTATATTTATTTTTGGTGTTTATTATGTTTTAGTGCTATCTGGTAAAGTAAAGATATTGCCCATTATACCACAGAATGTTATAAGCTGGGTACTAGCAATAGGCTGCATAGTTGGCGGCTTTTACATGATGTTTGCCAAACTATTTAGACATCCCTTATATGATTAGTTCTACAATGGCAATCTTATATGAAACTAGAAAAGGACATAGGAGTCATACAACTAGGGATTATTATGAAAAAGAGCCTCCTAAAAGGGATCTACAAGCACATGATGCACCCAAAGATGAGAGAAGTATTATTCATAGAGCTTCCAAAGGTGCACAGGATTTATACGAAATAGTTACTTTAGAAGGAAGAGAATATAAACTTCCAAGACACATTAGGGATGAGCCATCTTACCAAATGCTGTTAGAGGCTATAGGAAAAGGAGATCGCTCAGCAGAGAAAAAATTCTTAAAAGGCGTAAAAAGATTGCCTAGGCATCCAGACTTATCAAAAGCAAGAGGCATGTCTTCAAATGAAAGAGCTGAGGTTTACGCAAAAGGGCTTGATGACTATGTTTCAAGAGAAATGCAATGCACAATTGCAAAACAAAAACGTCCATCTCCAGTTATGTTAGATAAAAATCATAGAGTTGTTGATACATCAACTGGCAAACACGTTAGCAAATATAGACAATCCAGGTATGAAAGCCAAAAATATGAACAAGGGCACCATCCAGCATATAAACTTGCAGCAGCAGTTATTGGAGTAGCTATCCTTCTTCTATTGGGAACTTCATTCTTAACAGGGCAAATTACAGGCTCATTTGTTAGTGAATTAGAGAATAGCCCACAATTCTCATACACAATATTAGTATCTCTTTTAGTGATATTTCTTTTTGGTATGATATGGCAACATTCTAAGAAGCCTTTAGAAATTAAGTAAAATTTTGTATTGAGATTCATATTATATTATAATATAACTACCTTGCTCCCAACGCTTTGCCCAGGCATTCCTTTCTCAAATATAGTTCTTACAGCACCCTTATTCCCATGTGTATTTACAATCTTTCCATTAATCTCTTTACCGGCAGGGCTTTTCCATACAACACTTTTTCCAATTAATGACTGAGCCTTTTCCTTAGTATCTATAGTGTCAATATATAGTATCATATGATTAGTCTTCTGCGAATGCCTACTTCTCCTGAAATTAGCTATAGTAGCTTCCATGAAAATTTGGATACATCAAATGTATATAAAGGTTGCTGATAGCGGCTCTGTAGAAAATATAAGTTTTGCCATCAATTCCAACGAAGTTGGTGCCCAATTTTATTCGAGCATTGTGAGCATTTTTGACTTATACTTTCAGCCAAAAGGAAATTGCAATGGGAATCATCAAAAACCTATGATTTTTGAATGTGGTCGAAAATTCCTATGGAATTTATCGACATTTGGCTATAAAAAGATACTTTAGAATGCGAACCGATGGCAAAATCGAGCAAAGCGAGATTTAGGGCAGAGCCTGATAACACCTTTCAATAATAATTTGCGTTACAAACCAACAAAATTAATTTTAAGTCTATCTTTACAAACTTTTCGCATAGTGCCTGCAGTAGTCCATTAATAGATAAATTAAAAATTAAATTTGCACTACGAGGCAAGTTAGCAAGTACAGAACTGCTGTTCTGTAAATACCTACGTGCTTGTGCCAAAAGTCCGCTAATCCATGACGTAACAGCTATGTAGCGGACCGACAAGCATCCAAAGTGTGATACCGTTGCAAATCAAAGTCATAAAATATAAGAAAATTCAAAGGAAAAAGAATACCCTAAAAATAGAAAAATAAATAATTAAAAAATCCATCAGGCAGTACTTAATTCTCTAATCTTTGACTTAAGAAAATTAATTGTTTTCTCGTTATCCTGAAGATTTAATAAATTTCCGCACTCAGGGCATTTGAATTCATGCTCAGTAGCTGTTTGAAACTCCAATCTTATGCAAGCATTAGAGCACATAAAAAAACTGTTCTTATTAGCCTCTTCTACCTTAAGCCTTTGCTTATATTTTTCTAATTTTTGAACTTTAATTGTAGACATAAGCTCTTTTACCCTTTTCTTGTTGAATGTCCAATAAGAAATATACCATCCCTTCTGCCTATCTTTTTTCTTAACATAAGTTGCTAGGTTATGATTGTTAAGTCTGTACAATATATTCCTAATCTCATGTATCTCAGTTTTGGTCCTTTCTGCTATTTTGAATTCAGAAATATTAGGCTTATCTTTAAGGAAATTAACTATCTTTACCGCATCTTCTCCTATAACTTCTTTAGTTAGTTCTAATATCTTTTTGTTTGACATTTTTACATTAACCCCCATAAAAATTAATTCTCACTCTAAAGTGAGGTGTAAAAGAAAAGAGGTGATAGGAAAAACTTTTACACATCGCCAACATGCAGAGAGATTATTAGTTCATGTTTCTACAGTATTCCCCCATTAATACTGTCCATCTAAATTATACTTAACATACCAAACTTATCTGTTTTCCATGGTTATGCCATGTCTAACCTTTGGTATTTCCACCCTTAGTATATCCCCTTTGAAAGTAGCAACAGCCTTATCAGATTCTATCCTTCTTGTAATTGGAAATTCTTTTTGTACCTTTCTATTACTCTTTATATCTATTATTAGTTTCTCTGAACTTATTGTTAGGTCAATATTTTCTTTTTTAATATTTGGAAGCACCATATAAACAATAATATGATTCTCAGTTTCATAAATACCGCTATCGTTAATTTCCATAACATCTAATTCTTGGCTCTTATCCATAACCCCTTCTCCATTATCTCTAGACTTTGGAGTATAAAAACATTTCGGTTGCTAATTGGATTATTAGATCGGAATTACAGTAATTTTATATTAACCATTGCTTATAATTGTTATAAACACTTTCAAAAGCTTTAATAAAGGGTATCAAGGTTATCTAGCTTTCAATATTCTCCCAGTCTGTAAAAATTCTAACTACAACTGTCTAAACTCTTCAAGCTTTTGTTCTAAAACAGCCTTTGCGTTTAAAGTATCTAACCTATCCTCTGGGTTAAGCTGTGCATTTAATCTTTCCATGTCATCTAATGTTGTTCTTGCGTTATCAAGTTCCTTCTTTGCACTATCTAGTACAGCTCTACCTCGATTTAATGTACTATAACCATGAACATTGCTATCATACAATGCTATACAAACCTTAAACACAGCCATATACCCCTCTACTTGCGATTGTTTTGACGTAGCTATCTGTTGACCAATCTCTGCTAAAAGTCCATTCCATTTTTCTGGATCATATTTACCTTCAGTCATAATTATCAAACCCCCTAATTACTTTTATATTGGAGTGCAGCTATATAAACCTTTCTATAGTTATACCTTTATAGTAACAAAACCAAAAGTTTAAATACTGAAATTGCTGTGTTGCATAACTAAAAATAGCACCTTCTTCCAGAATCTATCTTGGTGAT
>CAZBGH010000050.1:0-10671 GCA_964491335.1 uncultured Methanosarcinales archaeon
AGTTCGGCACCAACTTCGTTGGAATTGATGCTAACCTACATTTTGAACGGTGCCAATAATTACCAAAAAATATAAATACTCTACTCTTAAGATACTTAATAATCGTAGCAAAAAGGGTGTTGTCTGGTGAAGCTTTTTTAGTATTTATTATACTAAGGGGAAAATGAAGGAGCATTCAAATTCAGGCAAAGTAGCGTTCTTTTGTGCAGAATATGGAGTAGAGTCAAGGTTTCCAATATATTCAGGTGGTTTAGGTATTCATGGGGGAGATATTCTTAAGACATCAGCAGATCTAGAGTTGCCAGTTGTTGGAGTGGGATTATTATACGATAATGGGTATATGAGGCAAAAAATTGTTGATGGCAGACAAACACATTATCCAGAATATTATAATCCACATGATTTTGCTACATTATTAGAAGAAACAATAACTGTACCTTTAGAAGGCAGTGCTGTAAAAGTTAATATATGGAGATTTAATGTAATAGGACAGACTGGTTATTCAGTGCCACTTCTACTCTTGAATTCAAATCATCTTGATAATCGTCCAGAGGACAGATTTATAACTTTTAATCTCTATCCTACAGATGAAGCACAAAGAATTAAACAGTATGCAATTCTAGGCATTGGGGGAGTAAAAGCATTAGACAAACTGGGATATAATGTAGATACATATCATCTAAACGATGCCCATCCTTCTTTCATGACAGCAGAGATTATGGACCAGCAGGGTAATCTGGAAAGAGTAAGAGAGAAAACAGTATTTACTACACATACCCCTGTTCCTGAAGGAAACCAGTATTTTGATCCAGCTTTAGTGTGGAATATTCTTGGAGAGCAATATGCTAGACATATAGAGTTTCCTAGCCATGGTAAGCTAAATATGGCAGCTCATGCAGTAAGATTTGCTAGGTATATCAATGCTGTATCAAAAAAACATCGGGCTGTTGCACAGCATATGGGAGAATTTAGGGAAAGGGGCATAGATTTAGATTATATTACAAATGGGGTTCATTCCTTGACATGGACAGGTCCAGAGTTTAGGCAACTGTTTGATGCTAATGTTCCAGGTTGGAGATTAAATCCTATGTTATTAGCAAAATTTGATGCCCCCTATCATGAAATAGAAAAAGCTCACAGATCACAAAAAAATGTGCTTATAGACTATGTTGATGAAAAAACTGGAATAAAACTAGATCCAGATAGTATAACTCTCCGTTTCTCAAGAAGATTTACAGATTATAAAAGGCCTGATTTATTGCTGAGTGATATAGAAATGCTTAAAAAAGCTGCAGGAGGAGAGCTTTTACAGGTTACTTACGCAGGGAAAGCTCACCCAGCAGATCAAAGGGGCCAAGAATTAATTCATTTTATAAATCAAAGAGCTCGTGAAATTTCGCCTAGTAATATTAGAATAGTATTTATCCCTGATTATAATATGGATAATGCTGCTCTGCTTGTACAAGGTGTAGATTTAGGATTAAGTAATCCTCAGAGAACCCAAGAAGCTTCAGCTACGAGTTTGTTTAAAGAAGCCCACAATGCAGCACCACATTTAGGAATACCAGATGGGGCATTTATTGAAATGTTAGAACGCGCAAGTAAGTTTCCAGTAGGCTGGCCTATAGGAATAGAAAATGGTGATGATCCAAGAAGAAGAAATCCAGTTGAAGATGCAGAAGATGCAAGAACTTTATATGCTACATTGAGCGAAATTATAAAGGGTGAAATTCCTCCAGAATCTAGTCTAGGTGCAATAGTCCATACAGCATCGCACTTTAACAGCACAAGAATGGTTAGAGAATATGCTGAACGTGCATGGGGGCTAGGAAAGCAGGATAAAATACACTTTGAAGCAATGGTAAGTAGATAATTATAAAAAAAGGTGAAAATTATAGTCACTTACGTTCCTACCTTTTCCTACAGAAAAGTATAAATAATATATGAAAGAAAAATTAGTAGCTATTTTATTGCATTTCTATCAACCATATTGGCAATTTCCGGAATATGTTATAAGAGCAATAGAAAAAAGCTATATTCCTGTTTCCAGAGCAATACTTAAGAGTGAGATTAATTTAACTGTGAATATTACTAGTTGCCTTTTAGAAAGAGAAGATGAATTTCCTAGATTAAAAGAATTTAGAGAGAATATTGGAGAAGCTGCAAATAATGGAAAAATTGAATTTACTCATTCTTCAGCTTATCATGCATTTTTTCCAATGTTAGAGCAATATCCATGGGAGATTCAAAGACAAATAGAACTTAATGCAGAGAAAAGTAGAGAGATATTTGGAGGTACATGGAATGCTAGAGGATTATTTAGTCCTGAAATGGGCATTTCACCTAGTGTGTTGAAACTTGCAAGAGCTTTAGGGATTTCATGGACTATAGCAGATGCTCCTGTCTACGATTTTAGGCCAAAGTTAGGACAGACTATTCCCTATAACTTAATTTTAGGTGTAGAAGGATTGCCCTTATTTTTTAGATCTCAAGATTGGAGCGATAACCTGAGTCAAAGAGACAGAGCACATAAACTTCATGGACTAAATTTGGAAATGTATGCACATAAATTATATGAAGCAATTGACTTTTGGGTTAATAATTCTTCTGGCTATATAATTATTGCTATGGATGGTGAAACTTTTGGAGAACATATTAATGAATATACAGAAGACAACCTAAAAAGCCTCTTTCAGACATTATTCCATCTTAAAGATTTAAGATTAGCCACATTAAGTGAATTAGTAGAAACATTTCCCATTCATAACCTCGGAATAGAGTGGGAACACGATTTTAAAGGCTCATGGTCAACCTCTGTTGAAAATTTGAGAGAAGGTATAGCTTACCCTTTATGGTCCAATCCACATAACAATCTCCATAGCTTGCAGTGGGCGTTAACCTATAGTGCAATTGAAGCGACTAAACTTACAGAAGATTTTGTTCAGGAACATAAAGTGCCAGAAAATATGATGATTTCTTATCAAGAATCAAGAGTGATTCTCGATAGAGCTTTAAATAGCTGTCAATACTGGTGGGCTGCACGAGGGTTTCATGGAACATCCGAAGATAAAGCTAGGGTTGCAACTATAATCCATACTAATGCCTTTGATTTGTGGCAATTGCTAGTTAATAATTTCTTACTTCTTATTGCGTCTAATGCAAATCTAGAATCAAGGAGAAAGATATTTGAAATTAAAAATGATGCAGACAAAGCATTTAGTGCAATTGATGAAATAGTAAGTCCATATTTATAAGATAGGATCAATAGATTTTAAACCTCTTCCATCCCTTTCTCAGAGCTTACCACAAACCTAATTCCTAGCCCTAATTTAATTAGTGCAGAAATAATTGCCATATGCTCCTTTCCATCACCGGATATTAAATTAACTGCAACCTCTAAGTCATGTATCTTACCCTTTAGTTGCATCTGGATATCCTTACTTATCTCCTGAACTGATTTTGTGTTCTTTATAATCACAAATTCAGTGTTTTCTGCCTGAAACTTTGTGCCAAACTCTTCAGTTACTAAATATACTTTGTCCCATTTGTGGTCTTTAATTAGCCTAGATACATGACCCCATGTTCCTTTTCCTGTTGTTAGGCATGCTATAAGTGACGTCATTTTAGAGTCTCCATTAGCCAGTTTAAGATCGTAGTTTGAACTTCCTTGGTAGCAAGCATTTGTGTCCCATGCCCTAAGTCTTGGAAAATTTTGATTTGTTTCTTAGATTTAGCAGAAGAAAATAATGCCTCAGAAGAATCAGCAGAATAAGAATCTTCTCCACTAGCAATAATTAAGACAGTTCTGTCATAATCTTTAATAGTTGAATCAGTTTTAACACCTCTGTAATCTAGACCAGGTGACATTAAAACAATACTTTTAATACTGGAGTCTGAAACAGCATAGTTCAAAGCAGTATTTGCTCCAATGCTTGCTCCGATAATACCAAAAGTTGTAGCACCTTTGCCTGTTAAAAATTCTTTCGCAGCTTTAACATCTAATTTCATATTATTAAAGTCATTCTCACTAAAACTTTTAAAGTTACCTTGACTTTCCCCATGTCCTCTCATATCAATAGAAACAACAGAATAACCCTCTTTTTGAAGTATTAAAGCAAAATTATCCCAGTCATGCCTATTTCTGCCTAGCATATGAAGCAATATTATTCCTTTTCCATCAGTCTTTCCTTTATAATAACTTCCCACTATATTAAAACCATCTTCAGTTTTTAAGCTAATTTGTGACATATTATCAGCCTCTTGTATATCTTTATTTGTTACTTGAAGCGTGCAATTAGATAAAACAAAGGAAATAATCAAAACCAGTGATAGTTCTTTTACCATTTTATAAAATTGGTTTACCTTGAACTAAATTTTAAATTGAATAAATTTCAAGTGCCCAACAATCTTTTAATTTTTTAGATATCATTGGAACTTTTTTTCATCTAATATTTAGTCTTGAATCTTAACACCTGCAATTTCTTCATGAACCTTAATCAAAGCAGACATGTCTAGACTGCCATACCCCTTAGCTTTAGCAATACCGTACATCTCTCTGACTAGTGCAGTTATAGGCAGTGGCACACCAAGATTTTTTCCTGTTTGGGTCATTAGATCTAAATCTTTGTACATCAGTGCAAGAGCAAAATTCTGTCTAAAATCATTATTACCTATTATTTCACTTTTGAATTTGACAAAAGGGCATGCAAAACTTCCAGAATTAACAACATCTTTGATAATATTATACTCAATACCAGCCTTTCTTGCAAACAATATTCCTTCTGCGAACACTCCCATTAGTCCTGCTATTATCATATTATTAACCAGTTTAATGTAACTACCTTTTCCACTCTTTCCTAGGTATACTATTCTCTTACCCATTGCGTTAAATACATCTATGTGCTTATCTAAAATATCTTTATCTCCACCAACCATAAACATTAAAGTTCCATCTGCAGCACCTTGTTTACTTCCAGTAACAGGAGCATCTAAATAAGAAATACCCTTCTCCTTTAATCTTTTATAACACTTAATTGAACATTCTGGAGTAACAGTGCTAGAATCAATAATTACGCAGCCTTTCTTCATTCCATGAACTAAACCATTATCAGAGAAAATTACATCCTCAACAGCATCAGGATCTGTGACAATCATAACAACAACATCACAATCACCAAGCTCTTTTGGATTTTGTACTACTTTTGCTCCTCTATCAGCAAATTCTTTAGTCTTTTCAATGTTTCTATTATATACAGTTAAGTGAAAGCCTTTATTCAATAAGTTAAAGGCCATACCTCTGCCCATAATTCCAAGGCCTATAAATCCGATCTTCTTTACCATATTTACCATAATTACACCCCACTAATAGTTTCACTTATTCTAGCTATGAATCCATCTTATTATTTAAGGTTTTTCTATATCTCTTTATTGAAATGAAATACTGAATACAATAAGATTTAAATATAGGTTCTCTCATTATTTGAGTGTCATGCAGAAGAAAAATATTAAAGTAATGCTGTATTCAATTTTTATATTATCTTTATTTTCAATGGCTCTTTTGGCACTAGCTGATGACGATAATGTTGCTAATGTTCTTGAAGCTAAGAAGACAGCTCTTGAAAACTCTGCAAGAGACCATCTGCTTAAAATGGACGCTACAATCTCTGTTGCAGACAAACAGACATTAAACACCACAGAACTAGTTATCACAAGAGGAAACTTTAATGAGGTAATTGACAAGATAGACGCTGCTAAAAGTGAGGAAGAGTTGAAGTCAATTCGTGAGCAATTAGTTAATTTGGCAAAGGATTTAAAAAAACAGGCTAAGAGTGCAGCAGTAGATGTATACAAATCAGAGGTCAAGAAAGAAACAGAAAAGAAAATTGAGGAGAATAAGAATGCAACTAATAAATATAAGGAAGAGGCATTAGAAGCAAGGAGGACAGCAATTTTAAGGCTGTTTGATAATCACGTAGACAAAGCACAAGAAGCAATTGACAGGCTAAAACTACGAAATGTTAATACTGCAGAGGTGGAAGGGAAACTTTCAGAATTTAAAAACCTGAAACCAGAGATTGTATCAGCTTTGGCTTCTAATAATAAAGACCAAGTTAGGGAGACAATGAGGAAAGTCCAGCTTAACTGGAATCAGTTGAGAAAGGCATTTAGAGAAGCAACAAAAGGCAAACAAATAGGAGAGGCTCTTGATAGAGCAGATAAAATTGTGGAGAGAGTTCAGAGAAATATTGATAGAATGAAAGAAAAGGATATTAGTACTACAGCTCTAGAAACAAAATTAAGCACCATAAAGACAAAAATCAGTGATGCAAGAAATGCACTTCAACTAGCAAATTATGATGCTGCAGAGGTAATACAGAAACAGATTAAAAATGCTTATATTGACATAAAGCAATCTCAACAAGATGTTGTTGACAAGTTTGGAACTAAGGAAAAGAAATTTACTAATGATGATATAAAAGGTTCTATGGAAAAGAAAGATAAATCTGTTGGTAAAGGTGAAGCCAGGTGAGCAAGAAATCTATTTTAATATTTGTTATTTTACTATCAGTATTGCTAGTTATAGGTTGTAAGAAAGCAGAAGTAAAGACAGCAATAACTACTGAACCTTTAGATTCTGCTGACTCCTTTGATATACAATCAGATCCAGATGCAGATTTAGGTAATGAGACACTCTCAGGATTGATTGAAGGAACTTCAGAAGAAGATGTGTTTGAAGAGATTATTTGAGGATACTGTTTGAATCTTATTATAGCAAATGACTTTAATAATCGTAACTTTTAACTGCAAAAAGTCATTTGCTTATTAGGAAAAGACATTACAATATGAAAAATAACTTACGAAAATTAATGTCTTCTCCTATAGTAATTATAAATTAAATCTATCTTTAGTATGACATTACAGAAAAATATATACGTTAAATGTGATGAGCTAGACAATATTCCTCCTCTTAATAAAGAAAACTGGCTTTATGAAATTCAGCTTCTAAAAAATCTGCTAAGGATAAATGCTAAGGTTCTTCAAGTTGGTTGTATGGATGGAACTAGAATTTTAGCATTACTGAAAGAAAGAGCAGACTTGATAGTCACCGGATTAGATGTCCAGAAAGATCTTTTAGACATTGCTAAACAAAAGATTCGTAAGGCGAATGTAAAAGTAAATCTTATTCTTGCAGACATTACAAAACCATTACCATCATTATCTATTGGAAAGTTTGATTATGTACTATGTTTAAATAATACTTTGGGTTATATTTCAGATGAACAAAAGGCTATTGATAATATGCGAAAACTTGGAGATAAAGTAATTCTTTCAGTCTACGGAGAAAAATTTACAAACGAGCTTGCCAGTGAATACTTCAGATCAATAAATCTAACAGTCGAAAAGATAGATAACAATATCTTTCTAACTAAGGAATTAGGTAATATAAAGAGGTATACTAAAAAAGAGGTTGAAAAATGGGGAGGGGGTATCTTTGACACACCTATTGGTTATTTATCTGTGATAACTACATAGTAAGCTAAATCAGTACATATCCTCAGTCTCCCTCAACAAGGTTGCAGCATCAACATCTCTCCACACTTCTATACTATCCTTGCTGCAATATGGGCAATTCTTTGGAAATCCAAATTCTTTGCCCCTGCTAAACCTGAACTTACACAAAGTACAGTAATACTTAATGATATCTTTTGTCTCCTTTTTCCTTGTCTCACTTGGTCTTACACTTATATTTTCAACAGAAGAAAAATCACTTACCTTGCCTTTTGACACTTTTACTTGCCTTTCATAGCAGTCAAAGCATATCAAATCAGCTCCATTTATATCATATTTCATCATTTTGATAGGAACTTTCACTTTACATTTTTTACAGGTTACAGGTGTGCTTTCTTCCATAGCTTTACTGTTAATGTTAGAATATTTAATTCTTGCCATTTTTAAGCTTTGAATCTAGTATTTTAGTGTGTTATCTATCTTAATATACCAAGCCAAGAAAGTTTTTAGTTGCGTTATTGTTTCTTGGAGTGTCATGGTGTATGTATATACTAACTACTAACTTACTTTCTTAGGTTGTTTCACATTATTCAGCAATAATATGAACGAACAGAATATAATAAAATATTTAAATTAGTATATAATAGCCTATTATTTAGTAAATGGTATTTAGTAAATGGGGTGTAGGTCATTTTTAACCAATGTCTGCGTAAAATATTTCTAGTTTTCATTATTAATATTTATCTACTTTTTTATTAAACTCATTTTCTCTAGCAGCAGAAGAATACAAACCTTATTTACACAAAGCAAATGTTCCAGAGCATCCTAAAGTAAAATTGTATGGAAGTTACCAGACTAATTTATTTCCAGGAGCAGCTACTTATACATCTCCTATAGAAGTTCCAAAAGGCACAAATGATTTACAGCCTTTTATTTCTATCCAGTATAATAGTCAATCAGTAAAGCAAAGGCCAAGTATTTTAGGAGCGGGATGGAGTTTAACTCAAGATTACATTATGAGATTTGTTAATGGCAGTCCTGAAAATACAAGTAATGATTTTTTCAAGCTTTCTTTTATGGGCAGTTCTTATGATTTAGTCTATGATACTAGTGATGGGTTCTATCATACTAAGACAGAAACTTTCTTGAGAATCCAGAATTTAAGCGGAATATCAAATACCTATGGAACATATTGGCAAGTTACAACAAAAGACGGCACACAGTTTAGGTTTGGGTTTACAAATAATTCTGAGCTAACTTCTAATTCTGGGTATAATTATGCAGTAAGATGGAGCCTTGATTTAGTTACTGACACTTATGGGAATACTATAAATTATACTTATAATGAAGATCCTAATTCAGAAGATAAAGGTAGTGTTTATCTTTCTAATATTACTTACAATAGAGATGGAAAAAGAAAAGTATCATTTAATTATGAAACAAATGCAAGACCAGATAGATGGAGAGTATATGAGCAGGGTAATTTACTAGAAGAAAGCAGAAGGCTTGCAAGTATTAATATTACCTATGATAAAATACCGGTGAGGAGCTATAAATTTGAATATACTAAATTATCAGAGGGATTAACTTCACTTTATAGAATAAGTTATTTAGGGAGCAATAGTGGAATTCTGCATAATGTGAGTTTTGATTATTACAGCTCATCACCAGGGTATAAACGGTTTATCGATTCATGGGTTGCTCCAGATATTTATACAGATTTAACAACAAGTGTTGAAACAGGAGTAAGAAATGTTGACTTAAATAATGATGGTTATATTGATTTTATTAAAGGAAGAGAAAGTACAAGTTCAAAAGGTGCGTGGTTAAGTGATAAAGTAGGAAATTTTACAGTAAGCAATGAATTTATTCCACCAGTTTATATTTCAGAGTCACATGATATAGATAATGGAGTAAGATTTCTTGATATTAATAATGATGGTTTTACTGATTTAGTACAAAGCTCGTCTATTGGCAGTGTTACAACAAAAAACATTTACTTAAATAATGGTTCAGGCTGGGTACTTAACAATTCATGGGATATTCCGATATATTTCATAGAAAACAATAGATCTACTGGCGTAGATTTCTCAGATGTAAATGGCGATGGCAAAATTGACATCATCCAAGCATATGGAGGAACAAGAGGAGTCTATCTGCACAATAGTTCAGGCTGGATGCTAAGTAGTTGGGTGATGCCTGCTTCTTTAGAAAATGGAGATGGTGTTGATAATGGAACTAGATTGATAGATTTTAACGGAGATGGCTTGCCAGATCTTATTGAATCAACTGGGACAGTAAATCGTGCATGGCTAAATAATGGAAGTGGTTGGACTAACAGTACTGTGAAAGCTCCAGCAGCATTTATTTCTTCTAGTAGAGATGATGAAGGAGTTAGGTTTATTGATGCTAACTTAGATGGGTTAGTTGATATTGTGCAGGATTTTTACAATACTAGTAATACTCTCGGAAAAGCTTGGCTAAATAATGGAAGCGGTTGGGTAAGCAATGATACTTGGCAATCTCCTGAATCATTTGTAGTTGAGGGTAAAAATTTAGGCAGAAGACTAGCAGATCTTAACGGAGATGCCCAGAGTGATATTGTAATTGCTCTTAAGAATACTTCAGGCAATCAATTCTTTACTTGGCTAGCAAATTCTACTACACCTAATTTATTGAAAAGTGTAACCAATGAGTTTGGTGGAATTACTTATATTACATATATGAATTCAACACACCTCAATAATACTGGAACTGACAATCTTTCTGATATTGGCTTTAATATGTACATTGTTAATACTGCTAGTCATAACAATTCTTTAAATGGAAACTTTAATGCACTAGGAACTTATAGCTACAATTACATAGGAGGAAAATACGATTATGCGGACTTAGAATTCAGAGGCTTTTCCCAAGTTAATGAAACATTACAAGATAATAACACTGTAATACATTATTTCTACCAAGATGATGCTCTTAAAGGTAAAGAGTATAGAACAGAAATTTATAATATTAGTAATGCAATTTATTTCATAACAGAAACTGTATTTAACTATAGCAATCATAGCTCAGTTTATTACAAGATATTCTTAACTTCTCAGGCAAGTTATACCCATGATGGACAATTAGCTAATCCAAAGATAACTAATATTAGCTTTACTT
>CAZBGH010000051.1:0-10325 GCA_964491335.1 uncultured Methanosarcinales archaeon
AAAAAGTAAACCTTTGAAAAGAGGAATTAATAATTGAAATGGAAGCATAATAATTATTGTAATTAATCCTATCACAATACTTGAAATGGAATAGTGTATTTTATTCATTTCTGTATACTTCTTGCCCCATATTTGAACGAATCCGTACTTAAAGATATAAAATTTTCCATATTTGTAACGTTTCTCGCCCCCGTAAATTAGCGTTGGCAAAAATTTGGGTGAAGCGAAGCGTAACCGTTTAAAGTATGTTAGAATATCTTAAGATTTAAATAATAGCAATCCTTCACGTTTTTGGCTTTGTGTTATGTCAAGACCAAGGATGCAGACTCGATGATAATGTGTGCCCAACACACCACAGGGACTATACTGGTAACATGGATAAATTTCTCGACCACGCGAGTGAGAGTACCTGAACAAACGTCCTTGGATGGCTGTCAAAATGGCCGAAATTGCAGAAGCAATTTTAGCTTTAGCAACCTTAGTCATTGTATTGAAATGGCTTTAAGAGTTGCAGGCACAGGGCCTACCTAGTCCCTATCATTAATTCAAAAATCATTTCACAACTTTAAACGAAGGCACCAATCAAAAGGATTTTCGGAAATAGCGTAAGCGTATGCACCTGAAAGGCAGTAAGAAAATTTTGGCAAACGCCTGTTTGATGCAGTTTTAATTGCGTTAAATGAGTGTTTGATTTGTTTTCATATATAAATCGAGCACTGGTCACTGGACATCTGCTGGCGTAGGTTATATAAAGCGAAAAGAATCACAAGCCTGTTATGAATGATTTCAAAATACTTGTTGATGAGATGAAGGTTAGAGGGTATAGCAGGAAAACTATAAGCAGATATTACTACATAAACCAGAAATTCCTTGACTTTATAAGAAAATCTCCAAAAGATGTGACTAAAAAGGATATTGAAAGCTATCTTATTTATCTTTATAACAAAAACAAGTCATCTGCAACAAGACATCTTATCTGTGCTGCACTTAAGTTCTATTATGAAGAATTACTTAAAAGGAGATTTAATCTAAAATACCCCAAAATATCTAACAAGTTGCCACTGGTGTTAAGCAAAGATGAAATATTGAAGATGATTGACTCTTTAAGAAATCTGAAGCACAGGCTTTTTATTGAGATTATGTACGGCTCTGGGTTAAGACTTAATGAGGCTATAAATGCTAAGATGAAGACTTCAACAAAGAATTGAGAATTTTCCACGTCAAAAATGGAAAAGGTAGTAAAGACAGGATTGTAAACTTATCTGGGAAATTCATTAATGATTTTTGTAGATTTGTAGGTAATAGAACCTCTGGCTATTTGTTTGAGTCTGCATATAAAATTGGCAATCATATAAGCAGCAGGACTGCGCAACTAATAGTCAAAAACGCGTTAAGAAAAGCAGGCATAGCAAAAAATGCTCATTGCCACACACTAAGGACAAGCTACGCAACTCATCTTATCGAGAATGGTACAGATATATCTTATGTACAGAAACTACTTGGACATTTAAGGATAAGCACTACTCAGGCTTATATAAGGCTTAGCCATAGCTCAATCAGAAATATAAAAAGTCCGCTTGATTAAAATGTTAAAGTCAGGAATAGCAAATTTACCGCTTCACTCAGGAAACTGTCCACGATGGCTTTTTCCAAGAATGAAAAAACTAGCTGGCGCTATTAGTGAAGTTCTTATTTATGAGTTTGGACAAAAAGAATTTCTGAGAAGATTAGCAGATCCCTATTGGTTCCAATCCTTAGGTTGTGTAATAGGCTACGATTGGCACTCAAGTGGTGTCTCTACTGTTACATGTGCTGCATTAAAAGAATCAATAAACAACCAAAATCTCGGCATAAAAATAACAGGTGGTAAGGGCAAAGTTTCAAAAAAGGTTTTTAAAGAAATAGAAAACAATAATTTCTCTTTATCTACAAAAAAGATTGAACAATTAAAATATGCATCTAGAATGAGTGCAAAGGTTGACAATGCCCTTGTTCAAGATGGCTATCAACTTTATCATCATTCATTTGTTTTCAATGAGAAAGGAAATTATGCAGTAATACAACAGGGAATGAATATAGACAATAGATATGCAAGAAGATACCATTGGCTAAGCGATAATGTTGTTAATTTTGTTGAGGAACCACATAATGCAATTTGTTGTGATAAAGAAAATAATAGTACTTTAGATTTAACATCAAAACAGAATAATGAAATAAAAAAAATTTCTGTTGATTTAGTTAATGATGATATAAATTATTTAACAAAATACTTCAATATAAAGATCAGGAATAAAAAATCAATTTCAATACAGAAGACAATAAATGAATTTAACAATAATCAAAATCAAACAAAAATAATCACAATGATGCCAAGGCATACAATAATAGATATGAATAAAAGAAATATAGAAACTCTAAAAAAAGCACACGAATATCAACCAAGAACTTATGAAGAGCTAGTCTCATTAAAAGGCATTGGTGCAAAAACAGTAAGAAGCTTGGCTTTGATTTCAGAGATTGTTTATGGTGCAGAGATAAGCTGGAAAGATCCAGTGAAATTTTCATTTGCAGTTGGAGGAAAAGACAAAATACCTTATGAGATTGATAGAAAACATTACGATAAAACCACAGAGATAATGAGAAATGCAATAAAGGATGCTAAAATAGGAGATAAGGAAAAGTTAGGGGCTATTAGAAGACTAAGTAGTTTTTATTCTTAGTATCTATAGTCTCCCAACTAAGTAATTAGGTGTTTTTACTATATAGAATCACCCAAAAAACTTTCTTGGTTAACTATATTTTATTTTCTCAATAGTGCTGTAAAATCAACAGGATTATTTCTAGAATTCAATCACTGCTCCATCATCTCTATCTCTATATTTAAACCTTCTGGTATGGGAACTCTCATAACTAGTCTTAATGCTCTCTCATCTATACCTAAGTCTATAAGCCGTTTGTGTATACGCATCTCATAACGTTCCCAAGAAGCCTTTCCATCACCGCAAGGACTTTTCCTAGTTGTTACCTTTAAGCGTTTAGTAGGAAGAGGAATAGGACCTCTCATATCAACTCCAGTTTTATCTGCTATATCCTTTATATAATTACACACTTCATTGACCTTATTTATGTCAATGCTTGCTAGTTTTATTCTTGCTTTTGGCATTTTTAGTCACTCTTATATAAAGTAATTTAAACATCAGCTGGAGTTTGCTTCATGATAAGCTTGGTTTACCATGATCGGTTAAAAAAACCGATAAAGTAGAACTTACTTTTTAACCAAATCAATACACATACCTGCTGCAACTGTTTGGCCTGAATCTCTTACAGCAAATCTAGCTAACTGGGGTATATCCTTCTGTTTTTCTATAACTACTGGCTGAATAGGCTTTACTTTAATTATGGCAGCATCTCCATTTTTTATGAAATCTGGCTTTTCTGCAATAGTCTCTCCTGTTTTTGGGTCAAGCTTTTTTACTATCTCTATTACCTGACAAGCAACTTGAGCAGTGTGTATATGGAATACTGGTGTGTAGCCTGCTGTAACAACAGTTGGATGATTCAATATAACAACTTGTCCTGTAAATTCAGAAGCTACAGTGGGTATATTGTCTAAATGGCCAAGAACATCACCTCTAGCTATATCCTTTTTGTTAATCCCTCTAACGTTAAATCCTATATTATCCCCAGGCTCTGCCTGTTGCATCTGCTCATGGTGCATTTCAATGCTTTTTACTTCTCCTGTGATTCCTTTTCCTTCTCTGGCAGGAACAAATATAACTTTATCTCCTACTTTCATTATTCCTGTTTCCACCCTTCCTACAGGAACTACTCCAATACCAGTTATGTTATAGACATCTTGTAATGGAAGCCTTAATGGTAGCTCTACTGGTTTTTCAGGCTCTTTCAATGTGTCCATTGTTTCTATCAAAGTGTTGCCTTTATACCAAGGCATGTTCTCAGATTTCTTAACAAGATTCTCACCATTTAATGAAGAGAGTGCAACAAATGCCATAGCATCAGGATTATATCCAACAGATTTCAATAAAGTAGAAACCTCAGCCTTTACCTCATTGAACCTTTTCTCCTCATACTTTGCCATGTCCATTTTATTAATGCCAATTATTAACTGGTTAACACCTAATGTCCTTGCCAAGAAAATGTGCTCTTTAGTTTGAGATTGTACACCATCACCAGGATTAGCAGAAACAACAAGAATTCCAGCATCTGCCTGTGCAGCACCTGTAATCATATTTTTGATAAAGTCTCTATGCCCTGGGGCATCAATAATTGTAAAATAATATTTTGGTGTTTCAAATCTTCTGTGAGCAAGGTCAATTGTAAGCCCTCTTTCCTGTTCTTCCTTTAATTGATCCATAACAAAAGCAAACTCAAATCCAGATTTGCCAAGCTCTTTAGCCTTATCCTTCAGTTTCCTCATTGTTTGTTCATCAACATTACCAGAATCATAAAGAAGTCTGCCTACTGTCGTACTTTTACCATGGTCTACGTGACCGATGAATATCAAATTCAAATGCACTTTATTCCTAGCCATTTTTACTTAAAGCATCCTTAAATCAGCTAAATCACTCATTTGGGTTAGCATAATTACACCTACTAAAAACTCACTAAAAAGAATCTTTAGAATAAGCTGAGAATATATAAATGTTACTGTTTTAGTGTGATTATTTATATAAATTATAAGTGTAGAAATTAAAGTTAAATTAAGTAAGATATTCATCAGGAACATAATTGCCACTTAGGATATTTTTTATTTGTTCTATATTCTAATTAAGATGCTCGCCATCTGGATAGTCTATCATAAAATAGCGGGGAGATGCCTGAAACCAACTTTAAATACATGAGTAACTCTTCCTAATAGTTTATCACCATATTTAGCTGCCATAGGACTCTCTGGCCCATATAAATTATACAAATGAAGTGAAATAGAAGCTAATTCATCTAAAGACAGACCATTCCTTTCAAACATCAGAATTCCATCATTCTGTGACTGGTGGTTTTTGACAGAAAAAAAGGTCAGTAGCTACTATTTTGGGTAACTCTTCTTCTACAACTTCCTCTGGTGATGGTATAACGTATGCTACGAGCAATCCTTTAAAAAAATCTTCAACTATCTTCTACTACTTCGTATCCAAGCTTCTTGATTCCAGTGATTAGTCTTTCTGCGACATGGCCTACTTGCATGTTTCGGTCAATAGAGTTTTCATTACTCATTTTTTTAACCAGCTAAGTTCCTAAGCTTTTATATTTAAATATTATGGGTCAAACGGCGTTATTGAAAAGTTAGAAGTTGCCATCAATATAGTGAAGGTTAATGAGCCAAAACTTCAGGCACGTTTCGAGGCATCGAAAACTGAGAGTTTTCGGGTGCTCAAAAATCTTAGATTTTTGACATTCCAGAGAGAAACGTACAAGCTAAACTGTTAAGCGAACCTGAACCGATGGCAACCGAAGCGAATGCAAAGGGACTTTTCAATGAGACCTGGGCAAACATATGGTATGTCTGTTAAATGCCCCGAGCGTAGCGAGAATGCAATGGGATCGATAGAAGTCGGTGACAGGCGTTAAAATGATAGTGATTCTATTTTATCTATCTTCCAGAATTTTTTAGTAACTTCAACAGCTTTATTGTCATTAAAACTTTTACATGTATAAATTATCAAAGATAAGAATTTAGCATTAGACCAAACATAAACAGAAATCCCAGAATCAATCAAAGGGACAAAAGCGTCATATCCCTGATTAATATCTTTACCCTCTCCACCAGGAGAAAAGATAATAGGTTCTCCATACATTCTAAGATTTAGAGCTTTCGTGATTGTTTTGAAGTAATCTATAATGACGATTTTATCAGCATCAATTTTATAGAATCCCTCAATCAATAATCTTTGTCTTACGATGTTTGGTGCTAAATTTTTCATGTTATTAATAAGAAAATAAAGTTACTTATAAATATTTAGTTATAGCCCTTGGCTGATTGCATTTAACTTATGCGATCACATGTTATATTCTTTTTCCACTAAGTAGTTCGGGAAAATTTCGTCCGAAAGGTTTTTTCATAGAAGAAGATTCATTGTTATCGTACTTTTTTCTTAGGTTCTTTGAGAAATAATGGATTTTGAGCATAGCGAAAGTAAAGTTAGGAGTTAAACTTAGTGTTCTACTAACAACTCTCTACTTTTAGGTGCATTATCTAATGCTTCTGTAATTAGAGTTTTTTCAAGTTCAATAATTTTCTGTGTTACTGGATTTTTAGAATTTAGTGTATAAAGTTTGGTTTTTCCAAAACTCCTTGTTACCTTAACAATACCATGCCTTTCAAGTTCACTCCAATAGTTAAATAATGATGCTCTTGAAATTTCCGCTCCTTTTGCTATGTCTTTCTTGCTGAAGTCCATTCCTTTATTATCTAATAAAAAATCAATTACTTTAAATAAGGGCATTTCTCCAGTTAAATTCAATAAGAGTGATTTGTCAGAAATCGCAGATTTCTGAGCACTCAAAAATTTCTTTGAAATTTTTTTTGTTTCTGACATTTTTGCTACTTTGAATAGTTGCATGGAAAAGTATATAAATATTACTATTGAAAGTCTATTTTGGTGGACTTTTTATGTGGACAGACGAACAAATTAAAGGTAAAATACTACATAAATTGACACGTAAAGGAAAGTTTGAACATAGTCATACTGCTTTAGAAAACCTAGCAAAGAGTTTTCCACCTGACATGAAAGGAAGAGCAAAAGAAATGTCAGAAGATTTAATCAGAGAAGGTATATTACACCTTAAAAAAACCAGCTATGGAAAGCAGGTTTCTATCGATTTAGACCAGAAGGACAAAGTTATGGAATATATTGATGAATTTTTGAAGATGGAGTAAAATATAATCGTATAAAATGCAGATTTTATCCGAAGATAATAAAGCTAAATTTTCAGTTTTATCTTTAAGAAAAATCTGAAAGGCGAAGGAAAAAATTTCGTATAAAGTATGCGCGCTGTTATGCGCACCAACCTGTGAGAATTACAGGGAGGAAGTTAAGGCGGAGAAACCTAATCAAACAATAAATAAGTAGATTCCAAAAATAATTAATCCAATTCCCAATACAATTCCTAAAGGAGCAAAAACAGATTTAGTTAATTTGGTTGCTTTTTCAACACCAAATATTTTTCGCCAAATCCACGCTTTTGGACTTGTTTCAATATAATTTTTTGCAAACTTTGGATCTCTTAGAAATTTTGAAGCCAAATACAAATTAAGGACACCTATACCTAACATCAGTATCGGATAAATGATATCTTGAGCCATTTTTGTAGTAATAAAGATTGAAATATAAAAATATTTCGATTGGGGTTCGAGCATTAATTGCGTATAACTAATATTAAGCAAATTAAGATATTTAATTCTCTAATGTCAAGCCTTTGACTAGTGATTGTTTATATGCTATGTAAATTATAGTATTTATCAATAAGCAGCAAACTTCATATTCAAATATTTAAATATAGACAGTATAGCCTTAACTCCTTCACCAGCAGCCACATTAATCTGTTTTTCTGGAACATTTGTAATATCTCCAGCTGCAAATATCCCAGGAACACTTGTAAGATTTGTCATGCCTTTCTCCAGATCATCATGTATAATTATTTCTCCCCACTTATTTTTCTCTGTTAATTTATCAAAATCAGTACTGGGTATACTTCCTATTTCTATAAACACAGCCTTTACTTGAATATTTCTTTTATTCCCTCCAATATCAAATACAACTCCTTCAACACTTTTACTTCCAAGAATTTCAAGTGTCTTTGCATTATAAAATACTTCAAATTTGTTTCCTTTTTTTAAGGTATCAATCATATTCTGTTCTCCCATTAGCTCAGGATTAATTGTTATGATATAAACATTAGTTGCATAATTTGAGCATAGTATTGCAGCATCCATTGCAGCATTTCCTCCTCCTACTATTGCAACAGGAAAATCTTTGAATAAAGGTGCCTCACAAGTAGCACAGTAAGTAACGCCATGGCCATATAGTCTATCTTCTCCAGCTACATCTAATTTCCTAGGCTTTTTTCCAGAAGCAATAAGTATTGTTTTAGTCTCGTAACTTCCTTTATTTGTCTTTACAATAAAATTACTTGCTTTTCTTTCAATAGAAACAGCTTCCTCTTCAGAATTATTTGGAACATTATTAGCATCAAGTTGCTTAGCAAATTCTGCAGCAATCTCCGAGCCTGTAGTTTTAATATACCCCAGGTAGTTTTCAATATCAGAGCTTATTGCAGTCTGCCCTCCAACATCTTTTGTTATTAGCAAGAAATTTATCTTCTGCCTTGCAGCATAAATAGAAGCTGCTATCCCTGCTGGTCCGCCTCCTATTATAATGCAATCATACAAACCCTATCACCACTTTTTATAATTGATTTCTGTATAAGATTATATTTATGGATTATATTTATACAACTTTAATTCAAATAATTACACTCTGCAATGCACTAAAAAATCTTTTAGATTTTTGGTGCAAGAAAATTCTTTGCAATTTTCTTGGATTTGTGTATTTTGTATCCATGTCCGCAACATCATTTATTTTTCATAATTATTTTACTTTGCAACACAGGTTTTAGTCAATGTCTGACTAATTACTACCTTTGTTGTATCTGTGATACTACATTAACTGGTGTGAGTGCTTGTCTGTCCGCTAGCGCACTTTTCTTCATGGATAAGCGGACTAATGGCACTCATGGAGCTCAGCTTCAGCTGAGCGACCACTATGCAAATTATTTATTTAAAGTCTTTATTATGGACTTTTGGAACAGCCTTCGTAAAAGGAGTAGTTAATGCAAATTATTTTTCCTTTATCCTGTTTTTTCCTTTTCTTTTGCTACTACTTTTGACACCAACAATTCTTCTCCTTAAATCCATCTTTATCTTTTTAATTTTATGACTAGGAGAGCCATGGTAAAGGCATACGCAATTGCCTATAGCATTATGACAATTCTCACATTCTGGCTCAAGATGTATTTTACAATTATGGCAAAGCCATTTATGATGTGATCGATAACCACACCTCCCGCAGATAAAAATTGCTTGCATAGATACTATATTGTAGATTTGGTTTATAAATATTTATCTAAATAATGGCTCAATAGAAATCCTCTCGCATTCGCTCGGGTAGTGCCAGGCTCGGCTTATATGCATAATGCAAATTTTTTCTGCGACCTCGGTTCTCAAAGAGCCTTGATGCACTTTACTATGCATCTCCTAACAACACACTTGGCTTCGACGGTCAAAACCTTCGGTTTTGCCCTACTCGGCACCCCGTAAGGGACAACCCCCACCTCGCCAAGTGTTGTTACTTTGTTCCCTGCTTCGCATAACGAGCCTTCGTTATACGGCTTCGCCTAACTTTTGTTTTTCTAGCAAATATTAAATATATCTACTCCAGAATATACTAAATGAAGAAAGTAATAATTCCTATGCTTCTTTTTGCCATTTCTCTTGCTGTGCAATCTTACGCCTGCTCTCCAGCTCCTAATTATATTGCGCTTTTCTGTAACATTAATGATTCTTCTACAACTTTTGATGGGACCCAATACGGAATTAAAATCTTAGAAGGGCAAATAGCATTTTACTCTTACCACTATGAGAAAATTAATCTGACAGATGATGTTGCCAATTTTTTAATACTTTATTGTAAAGAAGATTTAAGTACTGCTAGACAACAAATTGGCAAAATAATAGAGGAATATAATTCTAAAGGAGCGAGTTTTTTTACTAATGATAGAACAGAGATAATTCCCTATAATGAAAGGGATATACAGGATGATTCAGATTTAGAAAATTGCTATTTTTGGAAGATATATAGGATTGGGGATTTCATGGTTAAAGAAGGAGGTATGAGAGATTATTGCTATTTAGGCTATTCAGGCCTTTTTACCTGCCCATTTGCAAAAAAAGCTTACTCTAAATTCATCCCTTATCTTATAATAAATCATCCAAAGAAAGCACTAATTTATTTGGTAAAATTCATGATTATTTTGGTTGTTATTATCATATTTCTTGTTTATCTTTACAAGAAAAAAGAACTAATATTCTTCTTCAAGCCTTCATTCTTCAATGTTATTTTTACCTTAATCCTGGGTCTCCCTACCCTATTGATATTTTTAGGAGCATGGAGGGATTTCTTCATCTTTATAACTGTTTATTACTTATTTGCTTGTTTGCTGAGATACATCTATAGTAAAATCCAAAAGTACGCAGTGAACAAAGGTAGCAGAAAAAGCTAAAGGGCTAAAGCCTTCGCATAATGCTTGTT
>CAZBGH010000052.1:0-10055 GCA_964491335.1 uncultured Methanosarcinales archaeon
AATGGCATTGTAACAGTTCCTATAACAATTGCTCCAGCATCTTTAGCAATCTGGGCAACTACAGGGCAGGCACCTGTTCCAGTTCCTCCACCCATGCCACCGCAGACAAATATCATATCTGCACCTCTAACAGAATCTTTTAGCTCCTGAAGTGCCTCTTTAGCAGCCTCAGCACCTTTTTCTGGAAAGCCACCACATCCAAGACCTCTAGTAACATCTTTTCCTATCAAAAACTTGCGATCAGCCTCAGAAATATCAATATGCTGCTTGTCAGTGTTACATGCAATAATTTCAGCACCCCTAATACCTTTCCTGTAAAGCCAGCTAACCATATTATTGCCAGCTCCACCAACTCCAATCACCTTTATATTAGCTTGCCCTACAAGTTCCGTGTCATTTGGCGCATTTTTGAGCGCATCACTTACAAACAAATCCATAGCCATTTCATTCAACCCCTTGTCTTTTTTATGATTAAATACCCTTTTGGTATTTTATATATACTCCATTATATATTTCTCACTATAAAAAACTTTAAATAATGGAATACCCTTAACTACCTTTAGAAAATAGTTTAATTGCTTACGCCAATAAGTAATCAAAACTTTTACAACAAATATTTGAACTAAAACAGCCAAAATCAGGTCGTTTTCGCCAAAAAACGTCTGATATTACGAGTTTTTCGCCAAAAAAACTCAAGTAGGCACTTCTTTATAAATATATTTATAATTAAAATACTATTTAAATCTTTCTATTGAGAACTTAATTTATTCTAAGTTTATCGTCGACAAAATTTACAATTCCCAAAAATACAAAATAGTATACTAATTTGGTTTATCGTCCAGAAATGACAAAATTTATGGTTTATATAACTCACTTTGACTTCTCATATAGTCTGTAAGTTCTCTAGGAGTTATTCCTCCATGTTGTCTTTGGTCAGGTTGAAGAGTAGTAGTAAACGTACCTTCTAGTAGAGTTTGGTGGCACGCGTGCGATTTTTATTTTCACGGCAATCTCTCACTATCTGGGTGGGAAGGAAGAAAATTTTCAATTTCCGCGAGCTGAAGAATGAGGCGAGTGGCGTAAGCCTGAACAATAATTTTAAGTGCTATTTATATGCTTTTTACTTCTCCTTCTTAGCTATCTTATCATGCACTCTGCCAAGAAATTCCTTTGTTTTATCAACGTATTTAGCAACTTTAAGGCTTGGGTAACCCATTGTGAGTGCAATATCCTTGATTTGTTGTCCCATTTTCCATCTTTCTACCATTACCACTTGTTCAAGTTTGTATTTTGTTGGAACTGGGGGCTCTTCATCTGGATAACCTAGTGTTATAATTGCCTGTGGTCTTGCTTCCTCAGGAACACCTAGTGTTCTTTTGACACTATCCTCATCAAAAGCTCCGATCCAGCATGCACCTAAGCCAAGGAAATGGGCAGCAAGAAGCATGTTCTGGCAGGCAGCTGCACAGTCTTGGACAGCATAAAGCCTTTCTCCTCTAATACCATAGAATCTTCTTGCCTTCTCGAATTGTGCTACAACTATTATATGCACTTTAGCAGATGCCATCCAGTACTGCTGTAGTGCAGCTTCTGCTAGTAGCTTTATCTTGGCTGGATCTGTTATTACTACAAATTTCCAACCTTGTAAATTCCCAGCAGAAGGAGCTGATCTTCCAGCTTCAAGAATCTTGCCTACTTTGTCCCATTCAACAGGTATATCCCTGTATCTCCTTACAGATCTCCTAGTAAAAATTACTTCAAGTACATCCATCTGACTTGGATCCTTTTTGATGTTTTGCTTAACAACTTGTGCCATACATTCTTTTTAGGAATACTGGTATTTATATTTAACTAAGATTGAGGTACCGTTCAAAATGTAGGTTAGCATCAATTCCAACGAAGTTGGTGCCGAACTTTGTTCGAGTATGTGAGCATCATTCAAACAAGCAATTACCACGCGGAAGGGGACGTTCCTCACGGGAGGGAACCGCTCTTTGCATATTCCAGCTAGATGCGAGCCGATGCTAACCCAAGCTTTGCGAGATTTTGAACGGTGCCTAAGATTGATAAATAATAGAAAAATGAAAATAATAAATTTTGTATTTAAAGGCATTAAAATTATGCTTTTATTAATAATATTCTTAAACGAGTCAAATAAAATATATTTTTACCATTATCCCCTGCAAACTGGTTACATTTTGTGTGCGGTTAGTCCATTAATAGGTAAATAAAAATAATAATTTGAATAAGATACACTAAAGTTTATTTTTACTATAAAAGAATATAATTTGCAAACAAGTCACCTTGTGTCAGCGAGTAGTCCGCCTAATATTGATAGAACAGCTATATGTGGCGGACATGGTAGACAAAATGCCAAAATAATGCAATAGAATAAAAATAAAAAACCAAAGAGATGCAAATAATAAAAGATTATAGGAGATGGAAATTAAAATTAATATAAAAAAAACATAATAGTAAAAAGATAAAAGTAAAATTAAAATAAGAATTTTATAGACCATTTCTCAGTTAACTTTTTATACAATCCACTATTGAAGTACTAAGTTATGGAGTACAAAAAACTTGTAAATGTCTATGAGGCTCTTGAATCTACCTCAAAAAGGCTTCAGAAAACTTTTATTATCTCAAATTTGCTTAAAGATGCAAGTTCTTCTGATATACAAAAGCTAGTTTTATTGCTAGAAGGCAGAGTTTTTCCATCATGCGATCAACGAGAGTTGGGTGTTGCAGATCGCTTAATAATTAAATGTGTCTCAAGTGCTTCTGGAATTTCCGCAGATAAGGTTGAGAAAGAATTTGCAAGATCTGGAGATCTAGGCTTAGTAGCTGAAGCATTCTTAGCTAAGAAAAAGCAACATACATTATATTCAAAACAGTTAACAATATCAAAAGTATTTGATAATATTAGAAAATTAGCTGAATTTGAAGGTAAAGGAACAGTAGATAAAAAAATACAGCTAATCTCTGAGCTATTAACCTCAGCGTCACCAAAAGAGGCGAAATACATTGTGAGAGCTATAATAGGAAATCTTAGGGTAGGTGTTGGTTCAGGTTCTATAAGAGATGCAATAGTGTGGGCTTTCTTTGGTAAAGAAATAGGTATAATCTATAATGAAAGAGATGAAGAGATTGAAGTTTCCAGCAGAGAAAAATATAATAAGTACATTGATACTGTGCAAAAGGCGTATGATGTAACTAATGATTTCTCAGCAGTTGCAGAAGCTGCCAAAAAGGGTCTTAAAGATCTAGAGAATATGTCTTTACGTACAGGTGTTCCAATAAAAGTAATGCTTGCTCAAAAAGCTGATGATGTTGAAGATGGTTTTCAAAAAATAGGAAGACCTGCAGCAGCTGAGTTCAAATACGATGGATTTAGGCTTCAAATACATAAAGCAAATGGTAAAATAAATTTGTTCACAAGACGATTAGAGAATGTTACTTCACAGTTCCCGGATGTTGTAGAATATGTGGAAAAGTATGTAAACGGGAATGAATTCATTATTGATTCGGAAATTGTAGGCTATTCTCAAAATAGCAGGAAATACTTACCTTTCCAACACATTTCACAGAGAATAAAAAGAAAGTATGATATCGATAAATTAGTTAAAGAATTGCCTGTTGAAGTTAACGTGTTTGATATTATTTATTATGACGGCAAAAGTTATCTAAATGCTCCGTTTAAGGAAAGAAGAAAAATGGTGGAAAAAATAGTCAAAAAGGTTCCATTAATGATAAAACCTTGTGAGCATATAGAGACATCAGAAAAAAATGAGGTAGAAAGATTTCTAAGTAAGGCTCTCGGTTCTGGCAATGAAGGAGTGATGCTCAAAGCTTTAGATGCTCCCTATAAACCAGGCTCAAGAGTAGGCTATATGCTTAAACTTAAGCCAACTTTAGATACACTAGATTTAGTAGTTATAGGAGCAGACTGGGGTGAGGGTAAAAGAGCAAAATTCCTTAGCTCATACTATATAGCTTGCATAGATGAAGATGGTAACTTTAAAGAAATTGGGAAAGTCTCGTCTGGCATAAAAGAGCTTGAAGACTCAGAAGAGGGTGTTACTATGCAACAGATCACATCATTGCTTAAGCTGTTGATAACAAATGAGAAAGGTAAAACAGTAACTGTGAAGCCTAAGATTGTAATAGAAGTGGAGTATGGCGAAATACAGAAAAGTCCAACTTATTCAAGTGGTTATGCCTTAAGATTTCCAAGAATTAAAAACATAAGGGAAGATAGAAGTGCAGGTGATGCTACTACACTGAAAGAGGTTGATAAACTTTACAAAGAACAGAAAAAATAGAAGATGTCATAAAAGTCATTCCTCCTTCTTTAAAAGTTCCTGCAAGTGATAGTCCATGTGGTCAACAAACTCTCTCTGCATTTCTTCAGTTATCTCTGATGCTCTTACTTCCTTCTTTCTTTCACTTGCTTGAAGTTTGGATGTATGAGCTTTAACATATTTGAGATAATAACCTTGCAGTTGATCTTCAAAAACAGAGGGATCATATGCAGGTTTACCTCCGAGATTAATCTCGTCTATCTCTGTACCTCTACCACGTGTTACAATTTGCTGCAAACTTTGATTATCTAATCCAGTGATTTCTACGAAATAAAGTGATGGACTACCTTTTTCTGCAAGTAATAGCCTTACAGCTTCCCTGCGAATAGGATAAAAAGAGTATTCACTTTTTGATACTATAATTGCATGATATGTTCCATTATCTAATCTTCCATAAATAATGGCTTCTCCAATAGGCAGACCGTTTAATGCTGAATTATCTTTCATACCAATACTATTTTATTACTAGTTTAAAAATCTTATGTCATTGCGGCTCTGGTTAAGGCTATATCAAAAGAAAGATTTAAATATATCTGTAATACATAAGTAATACACTAAATGAGAGGTTTTTAAAATGCCACTAGCAAAAATAAGAAAATCTGGAAATAGTACTGTGTTAGTAATCACCCCAGAAGTTGTTAAAGAGAGGAACCTTAAAATAGGTGAAACTGTAGAGTACCAAATATCTAAAAAAGGGAATTTAAAAAAACTCTTGGGAAGAGGGAAACATCTAAAGATAGATGCACAAAAAGTAAAAGATGAGCTTCGAAATGAATGGTATTTCTAGACACCTATGCAATTATTGAAATAGATAGAGATAATCCTTGTTATAGGGAATATGCTCTGAAATCGGCAATTGGCATAACTACATTGTTTAATTTGATTGAGGTATATTTTATTTATCTCAAAAAATTCGGAGAGAAAGAAGCAGATGAAATTTATAATATTATTAAGTCTATGGTTGTACCTATTGATGATTCTATCATTAAAGAAGCCATGAAATTTAAGCTTGCTAATCAGAAAAAAAGATACAGTATAGCTGATTGTATTGGTTATATAACTGCCTTGAAGTTTAATGCTAAGTTCTTAACTGGAGATTATGCTTTTAAAGATTTAGAAAATGTTGAGTTTGTTAGATGAA
Organism: uncultured Methanosarcinales archaeon; assembly: GCA_964491335.1. Lineage (GTDB taxonomy): Archaea > Nanobdellota > Nanobdellia > Woesearchaeales > JACPIF01 > JACPIF01. The sequence goes on from CAZBGH010000052.1 coordinate 5,503, forward strand.
ATTTTTATTCTAATTTAGTTATGATTTTTACAAACATGGCTTTAAGAGAGAATGCCCCTGCGAAGCCTCTATCAAAGCTGCTCGGTTTAGACAAGAATTGGTGATTTAAGCCCAATTAATGCAAATATGGGCATACTTCTATTTATATTTTGTTACCCCAAGAAACCCTCCATGTGAAATTCATAAAAAAGCTAAGATTCTATTGCTTAAACGAAATTGTAAGGTAATTTATCTGCATAAGAAATGACATTTCCATTCCTCAACAACATCTATACCAAATTCTTTTTTTATCAAGGCTTTATAGCCCCAGAAATCTTCGTCTTCACTTATAATGAATTTAATTCCATTACATGATTTCTCCATTAGCCTCTTTATAGATTTTAAATCATCAGCATTAGGTAATGTAGTCCCTTTCTTTAGTTTGATAGGATTTTTCTTGAAGATTTCTTTAATGTCATCTATATTTTCATCCTTTTCTATATCGTCATAATCTACAAGTGCTTCTTTATATTCCTCAAATTGTCTAATGAAATCAGCTCTCAAGCTCTCTGGCATAAATGCAGGATTCATATACATACCAATTAATTGAGTTACAGCTACAATAGCATTGTTTACAAACTCCGAAGGAACAAACTTATATTTGGGAATTTTCTCTTTTTTCAATGAGTCACCTAATTCTTTCAACTTATAGTAATTCGGGAATATAAGGGTATCCTTGCCTTTAAAAAAGAAGACATGAGCAGGAGTAATCTTGAATACGCATTGATGGATTATTGAAACCTCATCAAAAGAATAGATATTTTTAATATCTAAGACCATTTTATCTTACTAATTCTTTTAAATCCTTATTTTCAAGGGAAAATGGATGTTTATCTTTAAGTTCCACCATTAAGAAGTTATAATATCGATTTATTCTGATATCATCCTTTACCTTTGATACCATCTGCTCTTTCAAAAAAGGTATAATTCTAATTAAAAAAAATAAAAGATAATAATCAAACATATAAGCACCAAAGTCATATTCGTCTCCAATACGTTTAAAACGCTTCTCTTTAAAGAATTTACTTAAATAGTAGCAATATTCAATCAGCCCCCGTAATTTAATATTTGCAAAAGAGTGCTCAGGTATTTCATTAATTTTCTCATACAATTCCATAATATCAATATAAACGGCATTTACTGTCTGAATTAATTTATACCTATCTTCAATATCCACTAATAGTCTTCTATGTTCATCTGTTGAAATATCTTCTGCTTTCAATTGACTGAGTGAATAAATCTTTTCTCTTAATTCCATAAATTCTTCTGGAGTTAGAATCTTTTGTAATTTTGGTTTAACTGTTTCATTATAAAGTTTCCTTCCCTCATCTTTCAAATAAAATTTAGTTACTTGCCGTCCTTGATAGGAATAGCTTTCTGAGCCATAATAATTGGTATCTTCTATCTCATCAATTTCAACTGAACAAGAGCCATATTTATTTAAAGAAAAATCAAAATCTATAGGAATAGCAAAAAGGTTAAGTCTCGCTAATAACTTATTTAATTTTGTTTTTGAACTTATTTCATTATTCTTTGAAAAGGCTAAAACTAAACAGATAGCCTCCTCTTTTTTCAGCCTCACACATTCACCTCACAACATCTTTTATATATAGATTTTGAGCAGCTTATTTAAAGATTACTATTTTCTCAAAAAGAACTATATTAGCGGAGTATTACCTTTGAAATAAATTCATTAAAAACTGAAATCATTTCTTCTGCGTTTTCTTTTTTTATTTCTTCTAACATTTTCCCTTCGTATTCAATTAAGAGATTTATCAATTCTGTATCATTATCAGCTTTTAATTGTTTAATTATTTCATTGCGAAGCTTGTGACGTTCTTTTACGTTTTCTTCAAACTCAGGTATATCCTTTACTAATTCAATGCATCTATCAGCATCCAGAAGAACTTGAAGCATATATTGTAGGTCAGGTTCTTGTTTGATATTCTCAAGATAATGATTAGCTCCTTCCATCATTTTAATTTTCAATAAATCTGGACAATATTCTAACATAGCCTTGTCTGCAAGTTGCTCATTAAACATAGTTAGGCAGTATCCGTATGATTCTTTTGCACATTGCTCTTTTGATGGATTGTGTCTGTTAGGCCAATATTCTGCTCTATTATTCTCTAACTCTTGCCATATCCTCATAGAATCAGAAACGCTTGAATAAGTGTGAAAATGGCAGACCTCATGAAATAAATAAGCAATTCTATCATTCTTTGGCATACCAAAGTAACAATCAGTAAAAACTACGCTCTTTGTTTTGAGGACTGCAATTACAGCCATCTCATCTCTTTTCATTAACTTCTTATTGTCTCCCTCTGGAAGTTGCCATTGAAAATAATGGAATTGATAGCTTGTAGATGGAAAATGCTTGATTATCTCTTTTAAATCTGACAGGGCTACTTCTTTATCTTTTTCATTACATACTAAACTCACTGGTGAAATTACCATATCTAAACCACCCGTCCTAACTGTATCAACTTTGATAAATGCCCCTGCGAAGAATTGAACTCCGATCTCAAGGTCCGCAACCTCGCATACTATCCATTATACTACAGGGGCAATCTATAATTATATGTTAAATTGTGTGTTAATCTGATTTAGTTATATAAATATTTATATAAGGAATTTAATTCTATGCAATAGGGCCTGTGGTGTAAAGGATAGCACAAGTGGCTTCGGAAAGCAGTAGCAATGAAGTAATGAGCTTACCTGCTTAAGGATACCACTAAATCCGGGTTCGAATCCTGGCAGGCTCATATATTTAATAATCATATTAGCATGATGTATGCCATTAGTCAATTAATAAGTGATAATAATTATAATTAGCAAACGTTTCGCATAGTGTCTGCAGTAGTCCGCCAATTATTGATGTTTCGAAAACTTTTGGATTTCGAAGCTAGGAAATCTAAAGATTTCCTATGTCCAGCTATATGTGGCGGACATGTAGACAAAATACACAAATGTTGCAAAGTATAAAAAATAGGTAAAAAATATAATGCATACTGGATGCAAATTATAATATCATAAAAATATTAAATAAAAAATTTACTGTGCCTTAAATTTAGAGTTCCTCTCTAAAATAAAGATAAATCTTTAAATACCTGCATACTTTCTGCAACTGTCATGGAAATCAAATTTAATAGGATTATTGATCTAAGTCTGCCAATTGATATAACAATGGCAACATATCCTGGAGAGACTATTCTTTATCGACCTGTGCAGGTTATTCCAAAGAATAAGTATAATATCCAGACAATGCATATTTTCACGCATACAGGCACTCATCTTGACGCACCTTGGCATGTAATTGAAGATGGCAGAAAACTAGATGTTTACCATTTAGAGCAGTTTATAGCTTCATGCGTTAAACTTGACTTGACTAAAAATAAGAGGGAACTAAGCAGATGTGGAGCAACATTTTACCTCAAAGTTGTTGAAAAGAGGCATTTATTGGAACATGAAAATAAGATAAAAGATGCTCAGGCTATATTGCTGTATACTGGTTATGGTAGTGTCTTGAATCTTGGCAGGCAGTTCATTGATATGGAATTTCCTTACTTAACTGAGGAAGCAGCTCGTTATTTAGCTCAATTTACTAATTTGAGGATCATAGGTATAGACTCATTGACTATTGACAAACATGAAAGTCAGGATGCTCATAAAGCAATATTGAGCAAGACAAATATTATTGTTCTTGAGACATTAACTAATCTTAATGAGTTGCCAGAGTACTTTACTTTACTCTGCATGCCTTTAAGCGTGAAAGATGCAGATGGGGCCCCTTGTAGGGCTATTGCCCTTGTTGAATGAGGTCATAAAGATTTTCTTGGCTCAGTATAGTCAAAAATTTTATAAATGATAAACTTTTAACTAAAAATGTGGGGATTCAAAAAGGGTGTTTAGTTTTAGCACTATTTGTGTTTGGAGTTACTTGCATATTTTATGCTGACGGAGTTACTTTAGAAGAATTTCTTTCTAGCCTTAATTATAGCGTTAGATTCAGCTCTGTGAATGTAACAAATTATACTGATTTTATGATAGATAAAGATGGTAATGGATTGAATGATACCCTCTCAATAAACATGAGCTTTAATAGCAATACAGGAGACTACTTGATTTTTACGGATCTAAATGTAAATAATTCCATATTAACTAGCTCAGTTAATAAAACCTCTTCTAATCCAAATAATATAATAATAAACTATAGCACTAAAAATCTTGAAGACATACGATTCAATTATTCAATTAGGATTTATGATTCTAATCTTAGTCTAAAATTTAGAGAAATTAATATTCTAACAAATATTTATAATAATTACCAATTAGCTTATTCAATCCTTAATCTATTAGATTCTAACTTTAACAATAGTTCGATATTTATTAATATTACACTAAATGTTACAGATAATATAAGTATAGATGCAAATGCATACATGAAATACAATAAAACAAGCATTGTCTCTAAAAGAAATGAAAACTTAACTATAGGCATAAGAAATATTGGT
>CAZBGH010000053.1:0-6465 GCA_964491335.1 uncultured Methanosarcinales archaeon
ATAGTCACTCACGTTCCTATATAGTCACTAATGTTCCTGTATCCCTCTGGGATATCCAAGATGCTCACTGAGTGCAAAGAAAATAATAAAGATATTAAAAAAATAAGTAAAATATAATAAAGAAAAATTGAGAGGAAAGGAATATACAAATTAATTATTGAAAATGAAACAAGACTTTTGGGTGATAATACCTGCTTATAATGAGTCTAGAAGCATTAGGGATGTAGTTGAAGGTGCAAAGAGGTATTGTAAGAATATAGTGATAGTTGATGATGGTAGCAGAGATACGACTTACCAAGTTGCAAAGAAAACTGGTGCTATTGTGCTTAGGCATATTGTAAACCTTGGAAAAGGTGCTGCTCTTAAGACTGGATGTGATTTTGCGATAATGCATGGGGCAGATAAGATTGTTGTGTTAGATGCTGATGGACAACATAATCCAGATGAGATTTCTAAATTTGTGAAGTTACTAGAAGACTGTGACATAGTTTTTGGTTACAGGAAATTTACTAAGAATATGCCTTTTGTATTGAGATTTGGAAATGTTTTTATAAACTATGCAATAAATTTACTTTACAGAATGAGGCTTAAAGATACTCAATGTGGCTATAGAGCCTTTACTGCTCACGCATACAAGAAAATTAGGTGGAAGGCACTGGATTATAGCATGGAATCTGAAATGATTGCTAATGCTGGAAAACATAAGTTAAAATATACAGAGATAGAGATACAGACAATTTATTCAGATAAGTATAAGGGTACTACTATATTAGATGGATTTAAGATTGTATTTAATATGTTATTATGGAGATTAAGGATTATGAATAGCTCAGATAATGATATTAATGAAAACAATTATTTAAAAGAATATTAAAAATATTTGAATTACGCGATTAAATAATAATAAAGTAGTCAAAATGAATAAATTAATAATAATTAAATTTGAAAACGAACCTAGTTAGCAAGTACAGAACTGCGGTTCTGTAAGTACGCGAGGCTATACAAAGGTCCTTCAAATAAAGACTTTAAATAAATAATTAGCATAGTGGTCGCTCAGCTGAAGCTGAGTTCCAGGAGTGCCATTAGTCCGCTTATCCATTATGTATTGTGAGCTAGCGGACAAGTATCGCAAAAGCGACAAAATTGCAAATAAAAAGATAATTAAATAAGAATAAAAGATTAGTTAAAATGGCTTTAGCTGGGATACAGATTTTAGGGATGCTTTTTGGGGTTTTTATGATTTACCTTACTTTTCTTAACTATAAGAGAAAGCAGTTTACAATTAAAGAAAACGTGTTTTGGATAGTGTTTTGGATTGGGTTAATATTTATTGCACTTTTTCCTAATGCTCTAGATTTTCTAGTTAAAAGGATATTAAATTTAAGCAGGCCTTTGGACTTTTTTATAATATCTGGATTTTTATTCCTTATTGGAACATTGTTCTATACATATACTGTACTTAGAAGGGTTCAAAAGAAAATGGAAGAGATGGTTAGGAAGATTGCAATTGAGAAAGGGAATAAGATGAAATAAGAGGATGCATGTATAAAAAGTGGCAATAGCAATAGACATAATTCAGGATTCAATTAAAGAAACAAAGGGAATATTTTTCCCGATAAAAAAGGAATTCTGGCTTAAAATAGGTTTTGTTTCAATTTTACATAATAAAAAATCCTTTAACTTAAATTACACATCCCCCAACATTAGAGATTTCACAAGATTCATAAACTTCATCAAAACTCATATAAAATTAATACTACCTGTATCTACTGGAATATTCTTGATAGGTATTTTATTTTCTATTATTTCCTACACATTTAATTTTATTTTTTTAGAATCCCTGTTTTCAAGAAAAGTTCTTATAAAGGAGTATTTTAAGAAATTTCTAAGAAAGGGACTTTCGTTGTTCTGGCTTAATTTCATTATCGGTTCTATCAGTCTGGTTTTGCTAGTCATTTTGGCTCTACCTTTGTTAATTCCCTTGGTAAAAAACTGGAACAATTTGAGCTGGGCACAATTCAATATACCTTATCTAATATTCTTTGCTGTAATATTTATTTTAGATTTAATACTGTTTGGTCTGATTGGTTTTGTAATTAATAATTTCGTTGTAATTGATATGTACACTAGAGATACTGGTTCATTCGATTCTTTTAAAAAGATGTTAAAACTAGTGAAAGCAGAACATTTTGAATCATTTATTTATTTGCTTATGAGAATTGTAATTGCTATTGCAACTGCAATAATCTCAATTATTGTTTTTATTGCTATGCTTATAGTGTTTTTGCTTATAGCTGCAATTATTGCAGCAGTGTTTTATTTATTATATTTACTTTTTGCACCATTGAAACTATTTCTAATAATTTTTGGTGTAACTATCGCTATAATACTGTTTATAGCTTTGCTGTACCTTAGCGCAGTAATATTATCACCGATTGAAGGATTTTATTACTTATATGCGTACAAATTTTTCAATGAATTAAAAAAAAGAAATAAAAATCTGTTTAAACATAAAATTTTTCAAAATGGATGAACCTTTTGCAAATTTTGAACTTCGTGGATTGTACCTTGATAGAGTTTAATGCCTCTAATTACTATCTTTTATACCATTTAGATTTGATTCTCTAAATTGGTTAATAAAAACCGTCTTGGTTCAGGATATACGCAATATTTAAATACAGTTCTTTTATTTTTTTGGATTATGAAAGCTGAGACTATTAAAGCTATTGATAGATACATAGGGATACCTTTATGCGCATTTCTAGCTATTTTCAAGACTTTCAGAAAAAAATCTAATGAGGTTAGAAATATACTGGCAATAGTTTTCTGGGGAATTGGCTCTAGTGTAAATACCTTGCCTGTGTTAAGAGCTTTGAAAAAGATGTATCCTAATGCAAAACTAACTGTGATAACTCCTACAAAGAATGCTGATTTGTTGTATAACAATAAGCACATTGATGATATTATTTTGATTGATATGAATATCTTTTCTCTTCTAAAAGTGATTAAGCAGATTACAGGGAAATATGATTTAGTGGTAGATATGGAGCATTGGCTTAACATCTCTGCAATACTTAGCTTTTTTGCATCTGCTAGAATTACTGGATTTTCTAATAGGTTTAGAAGTTTGCTTTACTCAGATAAGATACCTTTTAATCCAGAGAAACATGCTGTATTGAATAACATGGAACTAGCAAGACAAGCTGGTGCTTATTATAAATTGGAGAAATTAGAAAAGATTGAAACTTCCAATAATGATAAAAAGTTTGCAGAGAAATTCTTGAGAAACCATGGGATAAACGAAAAAAAGGAGCTTGTAATAGGGATATGTCCAGCTTCTGGAGAAACTGTAGTAGAGAGAAGGTGGCCAAAGGAAAAGTTTGCAGAACTGGCTGATAGATTAGTAGATAAATATAAAGCTAGTATAATATTTATAGGCTCTGAAAATGAGAAACTGTTGATAAATAATGTACAAGCTTTAATGAAAAATAAATCTTTTGATTCCTCTGGGATTAAGCTTGGGCAGTCAATAGCATTAATAGATAAATGTAAATTGTTTATTTCAAATGATACAGGACCAATGCATATTGCTGCTGCACAGGGTATAAAGACAATTGGTTTGTTTGGACCTGAAACTCCAGTAATATTTGGACCATTTGGAAAGGATAATATTGCAATATACAAAAATCATCAGCAAGGACCAACAATTAAGATTTATGAAGGTGTGCATAGAAAGCCTAAGGAAGATATGTTGGATAGGATAACAGTAAATGAGGTTTTTGATGCTGCTGAAAGATTGATAAGAAGGCTTAGAGGTGGCAGATGAGCTTTAAGTTTCTGCCTGATGTTGCTATTGCAGATATTGCTTTTGAAGTAAATGCTCCATGCTTGGAAGACTTGTTTGCGGAAGCTGGTAGAGCACTATGTGAAATGCAAGTTGATCAAAAGAATGTTAAGCCAAAAGTTAACAAAACAATCAAGTTGCAAAATACAAGCATTGACAAACTGTTTTTCGATTGGCTTGCAGAATTAATTTATATGAAAGATGCTGATAACTTGATATTTTCACGATTTAAGATAAATATAAAGAAAAGTAAGGAGAGTTATGCACTTACTGCAGTTGCTGAAGGAAGCAAAATTAATTACAAAACAATGAAATTGCGAATGGACTTAAAAGCTGTAACTTATCATATGTTTGAAGTTAAACAGGATAGAAAAGGGTGGAAGGCAAGAGTTGTGATTGATATTTAGAATAAAGATACAATTTGATTGATAGTTTCCAAGGAGAGAATTATATGAAATATGAAAATAAACGCTCAGATGGTGAAGAGCTAATAGAAGAATATTTTGATGCAGAAGGCATTGAATTTAAACCAGAAGTAAAAATAGAGAATTTGAAAGGTGATAAGATACCTTATAGAAAGGCTGATTTTTATCTTCCCCAGTATAAGACATATGTAGAATTTTTCGGGCGTTGGAATACAGAGCATAACAGAGAAAAATATAATGAAAAGAAGAGAATTTACGCAGAAAATAAAATTCCTTGTGTTTATTTATACCCGGATAATCTAGGGATTCTTAGTTTTATTTTCAAGAGAAGATTAAAAATGGAACTAAAGAAGCACAATATGAAATTGCAGCTTTTGAGAATAAATTGTAGCATATTCGCAGAAAAATAGGGATTATTTGCCCTGATTTCTATTGTTTTAATTTTTGGAGTAGATAATCTGATTGCAAGATTAATATTTGGATGCTTTGCTTCTTATTTTATAATTATGGGTGTAAGATCAACATTCCTAAAGTAAGTTGAGTTAAACAAAGAGAAACCGAAGAAAGCTTTAAATAGCCTCCTCTAAGCCTAACCATCCAGTAGGAGGTTTAATCATAATGAGAGAAACACAAGTAGGACCGCCTCCTGAGATCAAACGCATCAGCGACGCTGTTTGGGAATTGCCTGTAACCTTCAAAAAAGGAATGAGAGTTCCAGCAAGAATTATTGCAACTGAGAAACTTTTGAAAGCAATGGATGCTGGTGTTTTTGAACAGGTAACAAATGTAGCTTGCCTGCCGGGAATCCAAAAATATGCATTCTGCATGCCAGATGGTCATTTTGCTTTGTAGTTAGTTCTACAGCAAGACAAGTGGGGCTATGGATTTCCAATTGGTGGGGTTGCAGCGTTTGATATGGAAACAGGTGTTATAAGTCCAGGTGGCATCGGATTCGATTTTGTGAATCTTAATTGATTTACAACGAATGATTAATTGCGGGATGCGCCTGGTTACAACAAACCTGACACTCAGGGAGGTAAAGCCACGGATACGTGAACTAGTTGATACACTATTCCAAACTGTTCCATCTGGTGTTGGTGGAAAGGGATTTGTGAAGCTGAATAATTCACAGTTTAGTGATGTGATGCAGGAAGGCACAAAATGGTGTGTTGAGCAAGGCTATGGCTGGGAAGAAGATATTGAAAGGACAGAAGCGTATGGTAAGATTACACAAGCAGATCATGAGAAAGTTTCTGCTCAGGCAAGAAAAAGAGGAATTGAGCAGCTTGGAACTCTTGGATCAGGTAATCATTATCTAGAAATTCAGTATGCTGATACAATTCATGATAATGAGATTGCAAAGGCAATGGGAATTACAGAGCAAGGGCAGATTGTAGTGATGGTGCACTGTGGAAGCAGGGGTTTTGGGCATCAGATTGGAACTGATTATTTAAGGATTTTTGATGATGCTATGAAAAGATATGGCATTACTGTTAATGATAGAGAGCTAGCGTGTGCGCCATTTAACAGCAAAGAAGGGCAGGATTACTATAAAGCAATGGCCTGTGCTGCTAATATGGCATTTTCTAATAGACAGGTAATATTACACAGGATAAGAGAAGGGTTTGAGAAAGTATTTAAGACTTCTGCTGAGAAACTGGAGATGCACTTAGTGTACGATGTTGCCCATAACATGGCAAAAGTAGAGGAGCATATTGTCGATGGAGAAAAGAAGAAGTTAGTAGTACACAGAAAAGGAAGTACTAGAAGTTTCGGGCCAGGGCATCATGAGCTTATTGAAAAATATAAGAAAACAGGGCAGCCTGTTATACTTGGTGGTAGCATGGAAACTGGAAGCTGTCTGCTTGTTGGAACTGAAGGTGCAATGAAAGAAACTTTTGGGAGTACGGCACATGGCTCTGGAAGGACTATGTCGCGGACAGCTGCGAAACACCAATTCAGAGGAGATAAAATACAAAAAGACATGGAGAGCAGAGGCATCTATGTAAAATCAATGAGTATGTCTGGATTAGCTGAAGAATCAGGTGCAAGTTATAAAGATATAAATGAGGTTGTAAAGTCTATTGAGAAGGCTGGAATTTCTAAGGCAATTTGTGGCCTAAAACCAATAGGTAATGTGAAAGGAAATGCTGGTTTAAATGTTATAACTCTATTTGTTGCACTACTGATTATCTT
>CAZBGH010000053.1:6565-9833 GCA_964491335.1 uncultured Methanosarcinales archaeon
AAGGAAATGCTGGTTTAAATGTTATAACTCTATTTGTTGCACTACTGATTATCTTATTTTTAATGTTAGTGATTTGACTAAGTCAAAAAATTTAAGTATACTATCTTCCACTCATAGTTACTATGATAAAAGACTATCATCATTTCAAAGGAGAAGAACTATCAAGGTCTGAAAAGATACAACGCAAAGTAGTAGAGTTACTTTTACATAGTAAGATACCAGATGGAAAAAGAGAAAGTTCTGTGATTTTTGAATTAAAGCACTCATCTAGTTGCTGCCAAATAAGCAGGATATTGGCACATAAAAGGAATTTGGATATAGAAATAGCTGAAATTGTATGTGTCTTGCATGATATTTGCGTTATTGTCGAAGGAGATTACAAAAACCATGCACAGAGAGGCGCTGTTATAGCTCGAAAAATGCTTGAAGAATCTGGTGATTTCAATAAAGAAGAGATTGATTTGATAACAGAAGCAATTGCCCACCACAGCGAGAAGCAGATTTACACTGATAAACCTTATGTTGAACTGGCCAAGGATGCTGATGTTTTTGACTGCTCTTTATATGAGAATGCACAAGGGTTCTATCTATTGCATAAACCAAAGGATGTGTATGAAGAATATGTTAAAAGAATCAGAAATGTGCGGAAAGAGTTAGGATTAAATGAAAATGAAATCTTCAGGGAAAAGATTGAATAAAGGTATAAAGCAACCATGGAAGAAAATAATGGCAAGAGAATATGGAGTACAATATACTGAAGTATCTATAAAGTGCCTTAGCCCATTAAATAAAAGTATAGTGCCTGTTCCATTTTATGAACAAGTTTACATCCCTGAGGATGGAAATGAAGTTTGCTATATATTAGAAGACAAATGGAATGCTTTTGTTTCTGCATTGCAAGATAAATATTTCGTAAATCCAGATAATTATGAGGATTTCCACAAAATGTTCATGAATACTGGAAAGGACTATATGGAGACTGCAAGGGCAATATCAAGAAATAACTTAAAAGACAATAGCAATGACCAATTAAAATTGTTGTATATGAATTATCTGAAAAAGAATTATGCCTACTGCCCTTTTGTTTGGATGCAGTTCATAATAAACAACTTTTTTGCAGAAAAGGCTAAAGAAATAATTACTAATAAAATTGGGAAGGATAAGGCATACGCATACATTGAAGTTGCACTTAAGCCAGATCAGAAGGCTGTTTCTATACAGTTGAACGAAATTACTTCCAAATGGGAAACATTGGACAATCAAGAAAAAACAGAAGTATATGAAAGTTTCAGATGGATACCTTGCTTGGACATACACAATAAGCCATGGACAAAGGAAGAATTCTTTTCTCATATAGGAGATTTTAAGAAAACAGAGAAGAAACATCAGATGACTTATGAGGCGCTTCTTAAAGAACTAGAACTCTCTGATAAAGAAATGCAGATAATAGAAATAGCAAGAAAATTATCTTATCTTAAGGATTTAAAGGACGATTTCAGAAGGCAGGGAATATTCCACGCACAGAGCTTATTCGAAGAGATTGCTAAAAGAATGGGTATTGGTCTGCAAGATATGTCTTATCTTACTGAGGAAGAAATAATAGATTTTCTAGATAAAGGTGGTGCAATATCAAAGAATCTCGTTGAGCTGAGAAAACAAGGGTTTGCAATTTATTTTAATCAGCAAAGGAAGATTGAATGCAAAAGCGGAGAAGAAATTGGTACTGCATTAAATGAACTTGGGATAGGTGTCCATGAAGAACATCATGGAGAGATTGAAGGCACTCCTGCTTCGTCAGGAATGGCAAGAGGAACTGTGGCTATTGTCAAGGGCGTCTCTGACCTGAATAAAGTAAAGCATGGAAATATTCTAGTTGCGGTCACAACTCATCCAGATTATGTTCCAGCTATGCAAAGAGCTGCTGCAATTGTCACAGATGAAGGTGGTATCACAAGCCATGCTGCAATAGTAGCTCGGGAATTTGGGTTGCCTTGCGTAGTAGGAACAAAACATGCAACAAAGGTATTAAAGGATGGAGATGAGATAGAGATAGATGCTGACCAAGGACTTGTCAGAAAGATAGAGAAATAATGTTTTAATCTATTCCTTACTCACATGTATACAATTAACAGGACAGCTTTCCTCTGCATCCTTGTTGCCTTGGAACTGAGAATCATCCACTTCTTTAGTTTCTATATTAGTAGATGAGTCTTTAATTGAATCTATTAAGTGTGCCTTAAATTCTCCTGTTTCAGTATCAACCATAACCCAATGCTCAGGGGTAATGGCCGCGCATGCACCACACCCTATACAGATATTTTGCTCGTGCTTAATATTGACTACCATGTTAACAATAGTTAATTTAGAGTGTTTTTAAAGGTTATGAATTTGAGTTTTAAGAAGTTTATTTTAGTATTTTGCCAGTTTTTCTGCTCCATAACAATAAATCTAATTCATCATTATCAATGCCAATTTCTTTAGCCCAGTTTATATAAGTTTGTTCTAATTCCAAATATCTTTTAGGTGTTATTGTTTTAATATCTTTAATTATACCAAACTCCTTCATTGAGTTAATAATATGCTTATCTAGGATTGCATAACCTCTAAAACCAATATTTCTCAAGAAATGTGAGCTTTCCTTATAGCCAAAGCCTTTGATATTTATAACTAGAAAATCTCTTATTGCTTGCATATCGGTAAATTGCTCAATTAATTGCTTTAGCTTAAAGTTATACTTTTTCTTTAGGAATTCCCTGTTATGCACAATATAAGATGCTCTGTTATGAAACCTACAGTGGCCTATTAATAATTTTTGTATCTGTCTTGCTGTTCCTTTTACTAATATTGGTCTAATTTTATTGATACAGTTTATGCCTGTTTCTGCTGTGCCGTTGGCTGTTAAGATACAGAAAGAGAGTTCTTCAAATAATCTTTCATCATCAGTTTTATTACTAGGAACTAGTTTAATTATCTTATTTTTGTATTCCCAGACTAAAGGCTTATTATAGAAATCTTGGAAATCCTTAAGTCTTCTTTTAATAGAATACTTTCTTTTTTCATATTCTTCTAAGAGTGTTGAATAATTCTTAAGCACCTTTTGCATGGTAAATATGAAAATTAGCTGGTTTAAAAAGTTACCTGCTAATACTAACTCCTACTCTATTACAATATGCAGTTATCTTACACCTGCTGCAGAATGGGGAGAGTGGTCTGCAGATGTTTTGGCCATGGCTAACTAATAAGTCATTGTAGATAATCCAGTACTTCT
>CAZBGH010000054.1:0-9801 GCA_964491335.1 uncultured Methanosarcinales archaeon
CATAGAATAGCGAGGACAGATGCTGGCGAGCGAAGCGAGGGTTTCACAAAAGCCGTCTTTTGAAAGCTTAATAACCTATTTTTTGCCTCTGTGGACATTGATAACCAGCTTTCTTTTTTCCTTTTTCCTTCTATTTACCAACCAGAATGATAAAATGCCTACTAGTAAACCTGAGCTAAAGGCAATAAATATAGGAGCTCTTGACTTTAGCTGATTTATTTGTAGTGCTATCTGCCAGTCAATTGCTGATTTCTTCTGCTCAAAGTAAAGGTCAAGAATACTAAGCTCAAGGGCATACTCAGAATACAGCAAAGCAGAGAATTTATCATCATCCTGCAGATTATTAGCATACTCGTAGTATGAGTAGCCAATAATGGGGAAAATATGCTTATTCTCTTCTTTTACAATGTTCTTTTTCACAGCTTCAAGCTTTTCTGCGATAACATTCTTTATATTGCTCTCTTCAACTCCTATTATACTAAGCACAACATCAACAGAGGCTTTAGCCTTATTAGCTTTGAAGAGGCACAAGGGATAATCCTTTTCTTCAAAATATTTTTTTGCATAATCTATCTCTTTCTTAGTACTAGTTAAACTTGCAGTTAGGCTTGTTGGGAAAAATATGGCCATATACTGAAACCTTTCTTCAGCTTCTCCCAACTTTTCAGTGCAGGATTTCTTAATTAAGTCATTATTTATTTTGAATTCTCTGCCTCTATTGTCAAAAAATAAGCTCCATGATTCAGCAGATTTTAAGCGTTCAGCAGCGTATGCAATATTTGATGCAGAAGCTTTTGAGTTATTGACACTTTTCCATGCCTGCTCAAGCGACTCTTCAGCCTCAACAAGCCTCTCCTTAACAACCATATAACTTTCTAAGTCAGTTATAGTCCTTATTTCCCCTGCCCTAATATTCTCTGTATGATCCTTAACTTCAGCTTTTATTTTGTTTATAGTTTCAATAAGCTGCATTTTTGATAGATTCTTTTCAAGTAAGTTTATATAAGAATATTTGACATTTGAGCCAAAGCAATAGGAAGCAGAAGTGTAATATTGATCTAGGGCAAATGCCTTGTCAGCTTTTTCTTTCAGCTTTATAGCCTCTTCATAATCTCTACTGCTTTCATTTGAAATATTCTTGAGTGATTTCTTTAAAGATTCGCTGTTTGTGCATAAGTCAGAGGCTACTCTTTTCATTGTATTGGCATATTCTTTGTCTATCTTTAGATTTCCGTCTAATTCTTTTAGCCTTATCCCTGAAAAATGATATATTGCATCTGCAATATTTGAAACTTCAATTATTTCTACTCCATACTGTTTCCCATATTCAACTAGATCTGTGGTATTATTCTCTTGTTTTAGATATCTCTCTCCTTTTGGAATAAGGATCTTTTTTAACCCACCCTTGGCTCCAGCATCTATCTTCTCTTTTAAGCCCCCAATAGGGCCAATTAAACCACCAGAGTTAATAGTACCAGTAACAGTGGTATGCTTGTCTATTGGGATATTGCTCAATAAGGCAACTGTTAGTACTGTTATAGAGGCGCCAGCACTTGGTCCACCAATTATTGAAGTATCAGCAGTTATAGTATAAATAAAGTCGCTCTTATCACATGAGATATCCAGAAAATCGCATGCAATCTGCTTTCCGAATCTTGTTGAGATCTGCGTATCAAGTTTTATTAAAGGGTATGTATCTAAAAAAACTCTGCCAGATCCTTGCTTTATCTCTAGAAATAGATCTGCAACACTTCCTTCGTAGCCATCTTCTGTTTCCTTTACAGCCAACAATTTCATATTACCCTGGGTAGCAACAGTAATAGGTATTAGGAAAAGCAATGTTAGACTTATTAATAGAGCTATTATAGATTTCTTCATATTAATTTAAAAAATTTTGAGGTATTTAAATATTTGTTTAGTTGTTATAAATTGAATTGTAGATAGCCTTAGAGATTGAGTTCCTCAACATGTCCGCTAGTGCATGTTCCATAGTTGATATAGGAACTTTGTTTCTAAATCCATCACTACGTTCAGGATAAGCGGACCTCAGCATACACAAAGTCACTCGTTTGCAAATTGTTTTATTATACATATTTCTATGGATAGGCGGACTAACCGCATACACTTTGTGACTAGTTTGCAAATTATATTCTTATCAGTAATGTGTTTTATTTACGTCAAATAATAATTGAAGATTAGATCTTATTAATTTTTATTATATAAATTGAGTTTAATCTAGAATGATCCTTTTACTGTTAGATAATGCTGTTTTATTAACTAGTTTTGCCTTTTTAATTATTATATGACCACAGTAATGATCTTCAATTATTTTTTCATACTCCAAAATTTTGAGACTTTTTTTAAATATAGGGGCGTCAATAACCAGAGTATCTGCATAGCCACCCTCAAAGCCTATGTGGAATCCATATTTTAGTGAATCTTTTTGTAGCTCCTTAAAGCTCTCGGCTGTTAATACTCTACCAAGCCATTTCATTAAGCCATCAGAAGCTACTTGAGTAATCATAATCTTATAACCTCTTGCAATCATTTCTTCTATTACCCTATCATGGTCTAAGCCAGCATGGGCAGCGAATACTTCTATCCTTAATGGCATTAAAGCTTTCTGAAGGCTTTTGAGCTGTGTCTCCTGTAATCCAGTGCCTCCAAGAACTAATGCATCAATCTTTAGCTTATTGCTTTTTTGGTTATTAGCAACTAATTTCTTAACAATCTCAGCTTCTTTATTTGAATTGGCAATTGAGCATTTAAGCAAGAAATGTTTGCAGTTAAAGTTCTTAGAAAGCTCTTTGGTTTGTTCAACAGTAGCATAATGAAATAAATAGCAGTCTTTTCTAGTAGGCTTTACTGAAATAAGATATTTTATTTTCCATCCCTTTTCAATGGCATGGTGAATAGCGTAAGTGCTATCTTTGCCACCTGAATATAAAATTGCAATGTTCATTACAATCTGAGAAGGATAATGGGTTTATTAAGGTTTTGTTCTTGTTAAGTAAACTTCCTAAGTCCCCATGTACAGTTTAGCAGGATAATTCTGAATTCCATCATAATATATTTTATGGTTAAAATCACCGATATTGGTAGAATTATTATTTGAAGTGGGAAGTTTATAACTTTATTTTACAAATAGCAAAAATTATTAAAGTGCTATACTGTTATACTATTCTTAGTGGGAGTTATGGAAGCTGAAACAATTAAAAAAAAGCCTGAAAAGGTATATGATTTTATTAGACAAAATAATACTAAAGCTTTAATTAAATTATTGGATAGAATCGGAAGATTGAATGCTGATTTTGATAGTAAGCCTTTATTGAATCTTTTAAAACACAAGAATGAAAGAATAAGGAGCTTAGCAGTAAAAAACTTGGCTAAAATCGGTGATTCTAGTTTAATTCATGTTTTTGTTAACTTAATTGAAAATGATAATAGTTCAATTGTTAGAAGAGAAGCAGCATCAGCAATAGGTAGATTGAGGGATAGCTCTAATAAACAAATTTTGTTTAAGTACTTAAATGACTCTGACCCAGAAATAATACTACAAGCTATGAGAGGACTATTGGTTTTCAAAAAAGAAAAAGATGTTCAAGAAAAATTACAAAAATTAGCAAATCATCCTAATGAGATAATACAAGATGTAATAAAAAAGGAGTTTCATTCAAATTCTTCAAAGGGATTTGATCCTAATCATGTTAAATCTCCAGATTTTATGAAAAATACTGTTGTTCATGGGGATGTTAGAAATATTTTAAAAGTAGTTCCTAATGAATCCGTTCATTTGACTTTTACTTCTCCGCCATACTATAATGCAAGAGATTATTCTATATATTCAAGTTATCAAGAGTATTTGAGTTTACTAGAACAAGTATTCAAAGAAGTACATAGGATAACTAAGGAAGGAAGATTTTTTTTGTTAAATACTTCCCCTATAATTATTCCCAGAGTTGGAAGGCAGTATTCAAGTAAGAGATACCCAATTCCATATGATATCCACCCCTTACTTATTAAAATGGGTTGGGAGTTTATTGATGATATTGTCTGGGAAAAACCCGAAGCAAGTGCAAAAAATCGTAATGCCGGATTTTTGCAGCACAGAAAACCATTAGGATACAAACCAAATGCATGTACTGAATGTGTTATGGTTTATAGGAAGAAAACCAATAAACTAATAGATTGGAATATAAAGCAGTATGATAAAAAAGTAGTTGAAGAAAGCAAAATAAATGGTGATTTTGAGTCTTCAAATTTATGGAAGATTAGCCCTAAATTTGATAAGACCCATAGTGCAGTATTTCCCCTTGAGCTTTGTAATAAAGTAATAAACTTTTATTCATTTAAATGGGATTTGGTTTTTGACCCTTTTGCAGGTAGTGGCACTTTTGGTAAATCTGCTTCAAATTTGAACAGATATTTCTTTTTAACTGAGAAAGAGAAAAAATATATTGATAGAATTAAAGAAAATATAAGTCAAATTAAAATATTTTCAGACAATAAATTTATGCCAAAGTTTTTGAGCATAGATAAATTTAAGGAAGTAGCAAAAAATGACAATAACCTTAACTGAACAAGTTGCAAAGAATATTATTAAAAAACTTATGAATGGAGAAGATTATAGAATAGAAATAGTTACACTCATAAACGCAGAGTTTCTACAATATACAATAGATTTTTTCAAAAAGATAATTGATGCCAAACTAAAAAATAAGAATATTACTGTAGATTGGTATAAAAAAGAGTTTCTCAATGCAAATCTTCCTGCTGAGGATATTGCAATTCATTCAGGATTAAACAGAAAAACAATATCCAATATGTATAATTCTGCAACAAAAGAAATAGTAATTGAAGCTTCAAATGAACACTATGAACAGCTATATCAAACAATTCAATCATTAGTGGACGGTGAAGAGGGATTAAACATTACATTGACATTAAAATTTAAAGGGGTAAGTGTTGATTTAAATGTTAGTGAGAGCCTAATAGTAATAAATACTCTTGCTGTTAAAAGAGCTGCGTTAAGAGGTGGACTTTGGAGCACAGCAGGAAAAAGAGTAGAAAAACCTTTGATGCTGACTTTATGCAAGCTTTATGGAGTAAGTGATAAAAATTACAAAATAAAGGTAAAAATCCAAAAAAGAAGTGAAGATGAATTTGAAAGAGAAATAGATTTTTACTTGTGCGACAAAAATAGCGACTATTTATGTGAAGTAAAGTTGATGGGAAAAGGTAATCCTGAAAGTGCTGATGCTGTTATTGCAAGAGATAGTAAAGTGTTTATTGCTGACAAACTTTCTGACACCAACAAAAAGCAATTAAACAGCTTAAAAATTGAATGGGTTGAATTAAGAGATAAAGATGGATACAAACGATTTAAAAAGGTACTAGAAAATTTGAATATACCCCATAGAGACTTTAAAGGAGATGCAAATAAAGAACTAGGTATAATTTTTTCTGAGATTTTCAAATGAGAGACTGGGGTTAATTTACAAAAATATTCTTTTGGGAATAAAGCTAGTTAATTGAAGAATAATCTTAAATGATAATTATTCTTAATAGAATAAATCTGTCAGAAGATTTTAAATAGATATTTTCAATTTCTTAAATTGGTAAGTGAATAATAATGAACTATGAGTTAACAATGATTTAAAGGGTATATTAAATGTGTGAGGTAAATAAATAAAATGACTAATACATACCCAGGTTATCGAATAGTAACTGCTCAGATTGGAAGACAGGCACATCCAGATGTACTGGCAAATAGGATAGCTCAGCAGGGTGTAGCTGAAGTGTTATCTAGAGATCCTGCAGCTAGGGCAGATTTAAATGTCATACTTGGCAATAAAGTTTATTTCGGTGGCCAAATAAGATCAGAAAATCCTCCTGAAGAAGATAGATTAAGAGAAATTATAATTAAAACAGTAAAAGGAGTAGGTTACAGCGAGGAGTGGGGTTATGACATATCCAAGGTTCCAATAATTATAGATGTTAATTCACAATCACCGAATATTAATAATGCAGTAAATAATGGAGGAGCTGGAGATACAATAAGGAAATGTGGATTTGCAACTAGTGAAAATGAAAAATTTTTACCTTTCCCTCATCTTGTTGCTAGGGATATAGCATACAAATTAGATAGATTTCCCGGATATTCTGTAAGAGAAATGAAAAAAATGGAGAGTTTTTTAGGTCCAGATGGAAAAGTTAATGTTGCGGTCGCATATGAAGGAGGTGAACCTAAATATGTCTCGGATTTAATAGTAGGAGCACAACATTCAAAAGATATAAATAAAAAAGATTTAGATGAACTTATAAGTATTATAACTAATGATATAGTTAGATATTTAACAGTTCGCAATTTATATGATTCCTTAAAAACAAAAATTTTAGTTAATGGTGCAGGATTATTTGGATATGGTGGTCCCATAATTGACAGAGGTGTAAAAGGTAAAAAAGATGCCGATCATACTTATGGTGATATTGTAGGACATACCGGGGGTAGTGCTTATGGAAAGGATGGAAGTAAAGTAGATTTGCATGCCCTCCTTTTAGCTAGACAAATTGCCTTAAGCATTGTTAAGTCAAGATTAGCAAAAGCAGTGAAAGTACAATTGGGCTATGCAATTGGTCAAGAAGAGCCATATGTACTTGATTTTGATACAATGGGGACAAGTTTGATTCAATCAGATGAATTGGAGAGAACTGTAAAAGCAAATTTCAAACTTAAACCAAAAGAAGTTATAGAGAATTTAGATCTAAGTAATCCAGAGCATTATGTGCCTATGGCTAAATATTTCTTTGGAAATGCTAGTTTTCCTTGGGAGAAAGCAGTAGAATTAAGAGGAACTTGATCTAAGTAAAATCAACATCTTTTTATTTAAATTAAGCTTAAGTTAAGAGTTTCTGAATAAATAAAGCTAATATTTAAATATTCATATTACTACAAAATATCGATAAGAACTTATAGTCAACCAACAAAATAACGAGGTCTTTTTACTATATAAAATTACCTTAAAAATTAAGTTTGGGAACTATATTTTTAGTTATACTATGACCTGCGCCCTCTTCATCGGCAGATTCCAGCCCTTTCATAATGCCCATCTGAAAGCAATTAAAGATATTCTCAAAGAAAATAGTAAAATAAATATTATCATAGGTAGCTCTCAAGAGAAATGTACAAAACTTAATCCATTTTCATATAAAGAAAGAAGGGAAATGATAAATCTAGTACTTAAGGTAAATAAAATAAAGAGTTATAGAATAGTTCCAATTCTTGATGTTTATAATGATAAAAAATGGGTTGAATTAATAGATAAAAAAGTTAAAGAATATGATAGTGTCTATACTGGCAATGAATGGACTGAAAGATGTTTTTTAAGATATGGCAAGAAAGTCAGAAAAATTAAGCTGATTAGAGGCATTAGCAGTACAAATGTACGGAATAAAATTAAAAATAGAGAAGAATGGAAAAAACTAGTTCCTAGGGAAGTTTATAGCTACATTAAAAAAATAGAAGGGGACAAAAGAATAAAAAATATAAATTGGCATGGCTTTAAACATAGGAATTCCAACAGTCTCTGATTGGTGGCTTTTGACAGATGTAGTAAAGTTTAAATATAGCAATAATAGATTAAAGAAATAAAAAGTGGTAGTCAATGAAAAAAAATTTATTATTAATTTCTATTTTACTGCTTATCACTATCATTGCTTGTAAACAGGCTAAATTACCAGAAGAATATCAACCAGGCAATTACAAAGAATCAATAACTGTTGATGATAGTAAAAGAACTTACCTTCTTCATATCCCTCTTGGATTTAATCCTGAAGGACAATATCCGCTTGTTTTAGGCTTTCATGGTGGTGCTGGCTCTGGAGAAAAATTTGCTGGACAAACAGGATTTAGCACTTATGCAGACAGAGAAGGATTTATAGTAGTCTATCCAGATGGCATCAAGCACAACTGGAATGACGGTCGGGATACGACTGATGCCTATAAAGCCGGGGCCGACGACGTAAAGTTTGTGAGCGCACTCGTAGAGTCCCTAAAAACGAAGTTACCAATTAACGGAAAAAGAATTTACGCAACCGGCGTCTCTAACGGAGGAATTTTCAGTCAGCGACTCGGCTGCGAGATGGCAGATGTGTTCGCAGCAATTGCTCCAGTAGTTGGACCGATTGCAACCAAGTTTGTTCCTCAATGCAATCCTTCTGTACCTATTTCAGTAGTAGGCATTCAAGGGACAGCGGATCCTGGCATCCCGATCAATGGCGGCGAGCAGAGCGGATTCGGAGGATTAGGCGATGGCGGATCTGTGGAGTCGGCAGATGCAACCATGCGGCTCTGGGCAGAAAAGAATGGATGTACAAGACCTTTTA
Organism: uncultured Methanosarcinales archaeon; assembly: GCA_964491335.1. Lineage (GTDB taxonomy): Archaea > Nanobdellota > Nanobdellia > Woesearchaeales > JACPIF01 > JACPIF01. Next base: position 8,386 of record CAZBGH010000054.1, read on the forward strand.
CTGTTGCTGCACTGCCACAAAAGGTTGATGATGGCACAAGTGTCAAACAGATTACATATACTGGTTGTAGTAGCAATACAGAAGTGAGATATTATATTGTTGAAGGAATGGGACATGGCTGGCCGCCTAAAAATCCACAAGCTCCACGCAAAGCAGGACCTACATCTAAAAATATTGACGCTACTGAAGTGATTTGGGAGTTTTTTGAGAGTCATCCAAAAGAACTTGCTACAGTTAATCCTCCTCACGTTGTGCTAAAGCTGGGGGATTATCAAGAATCAATAAAAATTGATAACCGCCAGCGAACTTATCTTCTTCATATTCCTCCAGGATACGATCATTTGAAGCGCTATCCGCTTGTTGTTGCACTCCACGGCACCGCGGGCAACCCCGAGTCAATGGAAGAGCAGACAGGCTTTAACGCGTATGCCGACAGGGAAGGATTCGTCGTCGTCTATCCAAGCGCCATTGACGGCGGCAAAGGCAACTGGAACGATGGAAGAGGAACTACTGATTCGGCAAAAGCAGGAGTCAATGATGTTAAATTTATAAGGGAACTTGTTCGCACGCTTGCGACTAAAATTAATATAAATCAACAGCGTGTTTTTGCAACTGGCATGTCGAGCGGCGGACTTATGTCCTATCGTCTGGGGTGTGAAGCTGCTGACCTTTTTGCTGCGATAGGGCCAGTGTCCGCAAACATTCCCGAACCGCTCGCTCCCAAATGCGCTCCAAGCGTGCCTATTTCGCTTATCAATATTAATGGGCTTTCTGATCCTTTTATTCCATTTGACGGGGGAAATTGCTGTAAGACAAAATTCGGAGCAGGAGAGGGTGGTCGCTTGATACCAACTGAAGAATCACTCCAGATTTTTATCAAGAAAGACAGCTGTGCACCTATTACAAAAAATGAATCATTGCCTGTGAAGGTAAATGATGGGACAAAAGTAGAAAAAAGAACGTATGCGCCGTGTGCCGCGGGATTTGATGTTACCGCGTATGTGATTGAAGGCGGCGGGCATGCATGGCCGCCCAATGAGCGAGGCAGTCTTGGAGAACGTGTCACAGGTGTTTCATCAAAAAATCTTGACGCAACACAAGTGATTTGGGATTTTTTTAAAAATCATACAAAAATTGAGAATCAACAAATTCCGTCTAATTCATATAAATCAGGCGACTATAAAGAGTCAATAAATATAGATGGACTAGAAAGAACATACATTCTGCATATTCCTTCGGGTTTCAAAGCCTCAAATATCTATACTCTTGTTATGGTATTTCACGGCGGCGGCGGAAGCGGCGAGAAAATTGCTTCTCAAACTGGATTTGCAGATAAAGCAGACAAAGAGGGGTTCATTGCTGTATTTCCGGACGGAATTGATAACAGCTGGGCAGACGGCAGGGGAACAACCGAAG
>CAZBGH010000055.1:0-6914 GCA_964491335.1 uncultured Methanosarcinales archaeon
TTTTTAAAACAAATAATTTTTCTTTAACCCTATGGAGGGCGTTATAGTTCATTTCAGAGGCTCAAGAAGAGTAAAGAAAGGCAACTGATGATAATCGAGGTTAGCGGCATTGATAACAAAGACAAGGCAGGACAGCTTATAGGCAAGAAGGTAGTTTGGAAGACTTCTGCTGGCAAGCAACTTATTGGGCAAATAACAGCCGCACATGGTAACAGTGGAGCTTTAAGAATCAGGTTTGAAACTGGAATGCCTGGGTAGAGTATTGGGAGTAAAATAATTATTGAGTAGCTCTAGAAAGTAATTCTTCTAAGTATCCAACATCTTTCACATTAGAGATACCTGCTCTAAGTAAATATCATGTAGGTCTTAATCTTTTCTTAACTTTTTCAGGCATGAAAGTCAAAAGTGACCAGGGAAGATCTGCTAATAATCGTTGCAGATATTCTGTACTAGACCTAGTGGTCACTGCAGCTGGATGCTTTTCTAAGACCATTCTTAATTGTTGCTTTGTTTCCTTACGTCTAGCATATCCGCTGATGGAATCTGGATGATGCCTATAGTATAACGAAACAAAAGGGACATAAGTTATGGTAAATCCTCCCTCAAGCGCTGCCTCAAAAGAGGATATAGAAACGTCCGCATCTTCACCAAAGAAAAGCTTCTGGTCGAAAACACCTTGCTGATTGAATCTTTCTCGTGCATGATTCCTCAAATAATCCAAGAACTTAATATGCCACATTAGAGTATGGTGATTGAAACAAAAAAAATTAGTTTTTGTTAGCATGTTTTCTACAACAGAATGTCCTTTTCTCTCATACATAATCCTTCTATCATTGTAGAAGAATTTCATATCCGTATAAACAAATCCATATTTAGTTTCTGCAAGTCGTCCTGCTATACTATATGGAGATAATACATCATCGGAATGAAGAAATGTAAGTGCGTACAAGTCAGCGGCCTCGGCTACTGTGAATAAATCCTTGCTCATATTAAGGACACCATCTATACCAGAATTTAATGCGTTGGAGGCTGTCTTTAAATCAGTGGGTAATCTCTGCCTTCTCAGGTAGCGAATTCTTTGGTCTTTGTAATCTCTCAAAAAGCCTTTGACATCCACAGTTGAGCCATCGTCTACAACGACGTATACTATTTTGAAATCTGGGTTTTGCTGCCTAATAACGCTTCTAACTGTTAAATCAAACAGATTCAGCCTTCTATTTTCTTGTGTCGCATAACTGGTGTTACTACAGCAACAGTTGCCATTATTTGAATAAAAAATTAGGCAATATTTAAATCTTTCTATATTAACTACTTATCTATAGTAAAAAAGTCTCTAATGAAAATAAAATTAATTTATATAACCCATCTGCTCTGAAAAGAGCTTGATGGGGGTGGGGGGACAATCAATGTGTCCACCATGAAAAAGAAAAGAAAACTACTACAAAAACTTAACTTAATTATAGTCAGCAATATAAGTAATTGCTCACATTGAGCATAAAAAATGCCCACCAAGAAATCTTTCTATGCTTTCTTGCATACTATCCAAATCAGAATAATAAGTTGAATAGTAGATTTCTTGCATATAGAATAGTAAGAGATAGAAGTGAACATCATCGCATAAGTAATATCCTATTTTAGAAAAACTCATTTTCAGAATTTAGTTCTACTGGTGAAGCACAATTTTCGAAACCTTTATAAATGTCATATGTATTGCAGTATTAAATTGGTATTTCTAATTCATAAAGATTTTTTGGCAAGATAGAAATGGATAGCAAAGAAAAATTAAGAGAAAGTATAGTAGAGACTGGAACTACAACTGTGGGCATTGCTTGTAAAGAAGGGATAGTATTAGCTGCTGATATGAGAGCAACTGCAGGGTATATGATTGTAAACAAGAAAACAGAGAAGATACAAGTAATTACAGATAATATTGCATTAACAATGGCTGGTACTGTATCTGATGCCCAATTGCTTGTGAAACTTGCACAGTCTGAGCTAAGGCTGAAGAAAATAAGAAGTGGAAGAGACGTGACAGTTAAAGAGAGTGCCAATCTCATAGGAAGACTGGTTTATTCCAATATAAGAAAGTTTAGTATAATCCCAGGGATTTCACATTTTGTGTTAGGGGGAAAAGACAGCAAAGGCTATTATTTATATGACTTATACCCAGATGGCTCTGTGATGGAGTGTGGTGACTATCTTTCCTCTGGTAGCGGCTCTGTTTTTGCTTATGGTGTGTTAGAAACATACTACAAAAAAGATATAAGTGTTGATGAGGGGATAAAGCTTGCTGTAAAATGCCTTAATGCAGCATTACAGAGGGATATTGCTTCAGGAGATGGTGTAGATGTTATTACTATAACTAAAGATGGAATAAAGAAGGTAGTTTCAAAAGAATTAAGATTAAAGGTTGAAATATAATCTATTATTCTTGCTAGTAATTAGTAAACTTTATCAATTTTATACAACGGAATACCACCAATCTCATGAAAATCAGAGATTTTCAGGACACCAAAAATCTTCTATTTTTACGTGTGTGATTGGTGGTATGAGTAGTGCTCAAAAACCATCCCTATCTTTGGTGGTATTCCGAGTGCAACAAAATCATAGATTTTGTGCACAAAGAAAGTTTGTATGTTAATTAGTTGATTAATAATGGGTTTTTATAATAATCTAAAAATGTAATTTTCTAAGGAAGTAAAATGAGTGACATAATTAAAGAAGTTTTAAAGTATATTCCTGAAGGGAAGATTAGTGAAGCTAACTTTGAAGGGGCTAACATAGTCCTTTACACAAAGGAGATGGACTTCTATTTCAACAATAATGGGCTTATTAAGAAGATAGTTGATAGTATAAAGAAAAGAATTGAATTAAGGCCTGACCCTTCAGTGACATTAGAGCAGGATGAAGCTAGAAAGTTAATAGAAGAGGTGATGCCTGCAGAAGCTGGAGTCGGAAATATTATCTTTGACCCTATGAGAAGCAGAGTTATAATTGAAGCAGAAAAGCCAGGATTAGCTATTGGAAAACAGGGACAATTATTGAGAGATATAAAACAGAAAACATACTGGGTGCCATTAATAAGGAGAACACCTGCAATAAAATCAAAAATAATTGAAAATATTAGAGCTGTCCTTTACCAGCACAGTGATTACAGAAGAAAATTTCTTGACAAAGTAGGGCATAGGGTCTATGATGGATGGTTAAGAGGGAAGAAAAAGGAGGAATGGATAAGGTTGGCAATTTTTGGAGGTGGAAGACAGGTTGGAAGAAGTTGCTTATTCCTGCAGACACCAGAATCCAGGATTCTAATGGATTGCGGTATAAATGTTGCTGTAACTGACGAAAGTATGTATCCGCACCTTGAGCTTCCTGAGTTTGACATTAAGGAACTTGATGCAGTTATTCTTTCACACTCACACATGGATCATGTTGGGTTTGTTCCATACTTATTTAAATATGGTTATGAAGGTCCTGTTTATTGCACAGCTCCTACTAGAGATATCTCTGCATTGCTGCTTTTGGATTATATTAAGATAATGATGTCAGAAGGAAAAGAGCCTATTTTTACAACTGACGATATAAAAGATATGGTAAAGCATACAATATGCCTAGATTGGGGAGAAGTAACTGATATAACACCTGATGTTAGAATAACTTTGTATAACGCCGGCCACATAATAGGATCTTCAATGATTCACTTGCATATTGGAAATGGGTTGCATAATTTTCTATACACTGGGGATATGAAATATGCAAAAACAAGGTTATTAGATCCCTCAGTTACAGAGTTTCCAAGATTAGAGACATTAATGATAGAAAGCACTTATGGTGGTAAAGATAATATTGGAATATCAAGAAAAGACAGTGAAGATATGTTAATAGACATAATCAAAAAGACTGTTCCAAGAAGAGGAAAAATTTTGATACCTGTGCTTGGAGTAGGAAGAAGCCAGGAGATTATGTTGATAGTTGAACATCTTGTTAGGACAGAACAGATCGAAAAAATACCTGTATATATAGATGGAATGGTATGGGATGTAACTGCGATCCATACTGCTTATCCAGAATACATGAATTCAAATGTACGGAAAATGATTTTTCATAAAGATTCAAATCCATTTCTCTCAGATATTTTCAAAAGGGTTGGGAGCCAGAAAGAGAGAATGCAAATTATAGAAGAAGAAGGCTCATGTGTGATACTTGCAACATCTGGAATGTTGGTTGGAGGCCCATCTGTAGAATATTTGAAACATCTGGCTGATAATCCTAGAAATTCTTTAATATTTGTAAATTACCAAGGAGAGGGTAGTCTAGGAAGAAGAATATTAAGAGGAGAAAAGGAATTTTCAATGGGAAATAGTATAAATCCTGAAATGCTTAAGATAAGCATGGAGATACATTCATTAGAAGGGTTATCTGGGCATTCTAACAGAAAAGAGATAATGAGTTTTATATATAAATGCAACCCGAGACCTAAAAAAGTAATTGTCAATCACGGTGAGAGTTCTAGATGTCTAGACTTAGCATCTGCCATACACAAGCAGTATAATATAGAAACAGTTGCTCCGAGGAATTTAGAAACAGTTAGGGTAAAGTAAAGCCTTCTCCAGTAAAGCCTTCTCGAGTTATTTCATGGGGTCGTTCAATTCTTCTTACAATTTGTAGCTTCTATAACTACCTGCGATATACGGTATGTATAATCCCCCCAACTTAATTTTTAGGTTAATTTAATAGGTAAAAAATACCAAAATTATTTTATTGGTTGACTCTATATGTGCACAATACTTGTATTTAAAACTTTTAGCTTCATTTACTTTAAAACCATATTAACAAGAAATCTCAAAAAAGAGTTTTAATAAGTTCCTAATGCACCATTAGGTAATGGTTTTGGTTTACCACCAAATCTGTAAGCATCATGTTTAAAGAAAATATAATTAGCAAGTTCTGCTAATGTTTTAATTTCTCCCCTTAAACCAGAGAAATGTATAATACTCTCCACTTCTTTTGATACTCTTGCTTCCAGTTCTGCTTTATTAAATCCTATATTTGGTGTTACAAGATAATGTAAATGATACCCATTTTCTGGAGGTAAATGGAATACCCAATCGGAGACTGGTAATGTTCTTAACATAATCGCTCCTGAAGTTATTACCAATAATTCCCGCAAGCCCATTGGATCTGTGATGGCTACTCTGGTAAAGTAAGCGCTTCCGAGTGTATCTCTAGAACTATTTTCTGTGATAATTTTTTGTGGTGATGCACCTTTCTCAACCAAATATCGCGCCATCTCTGTTGATTCATCAAGAGGCTGATGGTCTATAATCACAGGATGTTTATATACTGTGCCTCGTGAAAGAGTCACAAAATACCTTGTAAGGCTTTCCAAATTCCAAGCAGTATCCAATCTAGCCTTAACCCATGGTGGAAGATTTCCATCTATTTCTAGACCTCCCCCTGGAATAAGTATTGCGTCCAGTGGTGGTTGTCTCTGTATATCAAGAGCTGGAAAGATTCTCATTTCACCAAAATCTTTATAATCTCTATGAACCCGAAGCCACATATCTGCAGTCCAATCTTCTTCTATTAAAACACCTTCTCTGTTCATTATAGAAAGGTTATATTATTTTATATAAATAATTTACGGCTCATGAAATTAAAAAAATTAACCAAATAACTAAATAGTTAGAAGATTGCTCTGAATGGAATGTCGAAAACATTAATAAAAGACATGTTGAGTTTATAAACACGGTCCACATTTAATTTCTTATTTTGAATATGAGTCTGATTGGAATTGCTGGTTTAACTTAAGATCAAAAGCAAAGGATTGAACTTTAGAAATTCAGACCTTTTAAAACATACTCTCTAAAATGCGTTCAACTAAAGCGTCTTCTAGTGCACTAATTTCTTTTATAATCTCTGATTTTGAAGCTGAGTCAATTTGTAAAGGTTCTAGCACATGTATTTTAAACCTAACTAAACTTCCAAAAGCTTTTTCAAGTAAAGAACAATTTAGATCATTTACCTCTGTATGTATTTCATGATTTTTATTAACTATAGCAACTAATTTTTTCTCCTGCCCTTCTTGTAAGTAACAGCAAATTTTTACTAGGTTATTATTCTGAGAGGGGCTATATGTATATTCTAGAAGCAAGCTTTCTGTACGGTATACAAAATTCATTTTTATTCACTGAGCTATCAATGAAATTTAACATTTGAATTATTTAGTATAATTATTTAGTATAAATATTTACCTATTATAGAATAATTTCATTATATTTGATATCCATCCGTATTTTTCCTTTACCTTTATATTTTTACACTGTGTAATTATAATTCTTATTTATTTTATACAACGGAACGCTATCCATCTGTGATGGATGATTTTTGGCATAATCCTACTTTTGTTTTTATACTAATCTATTTTTATATGTTTTGATAAAATTTGCATAATATTTATAACTAAAGCTATTACTCTCTTTGCAATGCTAACAACTGAACAAATAGAAAACTGGATAAAATCTGGCAAAATATCAGCAGAAGCTTTACATTATGGCAAATCTCTAGTCAGAAAAGGGGTCCATATGCTTGAAGTTCTTGATAAAATAGAAGGAAAGATTAAAGAGTTAGGTGGAGAGATAGCATTTCCTGCACAGATTTCAATGAATGAGATTGCAGCTCATTTCTGTCCTGAGGATGATGATAAGACTGTACTTGATGAGCACATTGTGAGCCTTGACATAGGTGCGCATGTTAATGGGTGTGTTACTGATAATGCTATAACAATTGACCTCTCTGGAAAATATTCTGAGCTGGTTAAAGCCTCTGAAGAGGCACTAGGAGAAGTGATAAAAAATTTGCAGATAGGGCTTGAAATTGGCAAAATTGGAAGATTAATTGAAGAGGTGATTTTA